>NZ_CAWPQZ010000012.1:0-105091 GCF_963889785.1 Vibrio sp. S12_S33
TCATCAACTTCACAAATTAGAGTGATGTTTGCTCTATCGAAAGGTATTGAGGTTACTTGCCTTGGCGAGAGTTTTTTAAAGTGCTCAATACTGTGTTGTATGCGACATTCAATACTCGGGCGGTCTCTCTAACACCAGAGCTATTCATTGCCATATCTACAATCTTTTCTTTTACATCTGGCTTGCGGGCTTCGTAAACGTAATCGAGTTGAAAGCTCTTTCGACAGTCGAGACACCTGAAACGAGGAAAGCCAGAATGCCCCTTTCCATGCTTACGGACGGGTTCAGTTTTATTGCAGAAGCGACATTGAACTTGAATGGTAGCCATGAGTTAAAAACAATCAAAAATCAGGTGGCTATATTAACACATATCCACCGATTTGAGTCTCGACCCCAATTTGAAGTTGCATTAATTGGTGGGTATCACTGAAAAGACAATGCCATCTTTTGGTAAGCCATGAAACAGGAACCTGTTTTTTGCTAATGCTTCCATTTTAGCACCGCATGCCAACGCCAGTTGCTGACTTGGGAGGTTGTCCGGGTCACACACAATTTCTAGACGAGTTAATTCAAGCTTGCTGAAACAGAACTCAATTAGTGCATCCAACGCTTCTTTAGCATAGCCTTTACGCTGCTTTGCATCACTCATCCAATACCCTAAACTTGCCATGTTAAAGGTATGATAAAACTCGTTGACGGCGACCATTCCAATCAGTTGATCACTTTCCTTTAAATAAATCCCAAAACCTAATGCTTGTACTTTTACCCAGTTCAATCTTGTTGCGATCAAAAAGCGCTGCGCTTCATCAAGAGTAAAATGTGGGTGGCACCAGTCAATCCACTGATGAAGAGTTGGAGAGTGAGATACACAATCAGCTAACGATTGTGCTTCATCAACGGTGATCAGTTTCAGTTCGAGACGCTGTGTGATGATCTGAAAATCGGGACTCATAGCCAAAGTTCCAAGATAAAAAAACGCCCGAGTTCGGGCGTTATGAAGGAGAATTATTGTTCGACTCGACGGACTTGGATGATTATCCCCATTAATGGGTGATCTAGATAATGGGTTTCATTACTGCGCATACGACGCTTTTGGTCCATCCGATAGCTTTTCAAAAACTCTTCGATTTCTAACGTTGGCGAAACAGACTCTAAGTTGCCCACTTGTACTGCTGCATTTTTATCTTCTGGCGCGACATCAAGCTCTAAAGGAGAATCCTGTAGCGTTACCTCTCTCACACTAGGTTCTTTTAAGTCAATAGTCGTTTCTGCATAAAGATAATGTTGCACGTAGATCTGTAGTTTACCATCGAGTTCATAAAGTGGTTTGGCAATACTTTGCTCGACAACGCCATTGACTGGTGAATCTTCCTGCACGGACACTTTTTCACTACCATCAACATTAAATTTGGTTGAGTAATCTTTACCAGCTTGGATATGGAAAACGGGTGCTGAATTTCTACCTTGGTCACCTTGTCGCCAAGCGGTATGCAGCAGTACTTCAAAACCTGCGTGATTTTTCAATTTTTGCACTTGGTCATTCAATTGGTAATCTGAGAAAGGCAGCATTTTCACGCCTTTTTCTTGGCGATAGCTTTGGTCACTAAAGCTACCCGCACGCTCAACATTGATCTCAGGCAGAGAGTTAGGCCATGACTCGCTCACTTTCTCTGCATCAACCGCGCGCTTAAAAATGATCACTTCTATATCAAATTGTCTCGCCGCCAAACTTGGCATGGAGACAAGCAAGAGTAATAGGGGGATCAGTTTTTTCATCATAGCTCCATCATTTAGGTGCAAAGTTCAGTATAAAAGATTGGCCTTTTATACTCTTGGCATTAGGTTTTGTTGGAATTCACTGAGCATACTTGCCACAAACTGAATTCGTTCGCGTCTATCGACTAATGGTACAGCAAACTTAAACTTAGTGGGTCCTTCCATTGCAAATTTTTTCGGCTGAGATTGCAGTAGTTTAACTAAAAACATCGGGTTTATGTCAGCATCTGGATAGAACTCGATATAACCGCCTTTGTCATGCGCTTCTATTTTTTTGACTTTTAACACGGCAGCATCAATTTTAAGTTCAGCCACTGAAAGCAAGTTATTGGCAGCATCTGGTAGTTTACCGAAGCGGTCAATCAATTCCACTTTCAACTCAGCTAGCTCATCTCGGCTACTGACACTGGCGATCTGTTTGTACATGGATAGGCGAGTATTGACATCGGGAATGTAGTCGTCAGGAAGTAGGGCTGGCAGACGCATTTCGACTTCGGTTTGCTCACGAAGTAAGTCCTCAAGCGCTGGTTCTTTACCTTCTTTCAGTGCTTCTACCGCTTGCTCTAACATTTCCATGTAGAGCGTAAAACCAATCGACTGGATCTGACCGCTTTGTTCGTCACCTAACAGTTCACCTGCGCCACGAATTTCCAAGTCATGAGTCGCAAGCGTAAAGCCAGCACCTAGGTCTTCGAGTGAGGCAATCGCTTCTAAACGTTTAATTGCATCTTTTGTCATTGCTTTCGGGTGTGGTGTAAGCAAATATGCATAAGCTTGATGATGAGAACGTCCAACACGACCACGAAGTTGGTGTAACTGAGCGAGACCGAGATTATCGGCTCTATCCATAATGATGGTATTAGCGGTTGGTACATCAATACCAGTTTCAATGATGGTGGTACACACTAATAAGTTAAAGCGTTGGTGATAAAAGTCATTCATCACTTTTTCGAGTTCTCGTTCGCGCATTTGTCCATGAGCAATGGTGATGCGAGCCTCGGGGACCAGTTTTTCTAAGTCTGCGGCTACTTTTTCAATGGTCTCAACTTGATTGTGTAGGAAGTAGACTTGACCGCCACGCATGATTTCACGCAGTACAGCTTCACGTATTGTGCTGTCATCGCTTTGTCGAACAAAGGTTTTAATCGCTAAACGTCGAGCGGGTGGTGTCGCAATGATGGAGAGATCTCGCATACCGCTCATCGCCATGTTTAACGTGCGAGGTATCGGTGTGGCGGTAAGCGTGAGGATATCAACATCGGCTCGCATTGCTTTGACTTTCTCTTTTTGTCTCACCCCAAAGCGGTGCTCTTCATCGACAACCAGTAAGCCGAGGTCTTTAAACTTCAGCTCACTCGATAACAATTTATGTGTACCGACTAAAATGTCTACTTTACCTTCTGCGACATCAAGTAGAATTTGCTTTTGCTCCTTGACGGATTTAAAGCGAGAGAGTACTTCGACTCGGATCGGTAAGTTAGCAAAACGGTCACGGAAGTTTTCAAAATGCTGTTGGGCCAGCAAGGTTGTCGGGACTAATACTGCGACCTGTTTACTGTTGTCGGTACATACGAACGCTGCGCGCATTGCTACTTCGGTTTTACCAAAACCAACATCCCCACAAACTAGACGGTCCATGGCTTTCTTCTGACACATATCGGAGAGAACCGCATTGATCGCCATGTTTTGGTCTTCGGTTTCTTCAAATGGGAAGCCCGCTTTAAATGTTGCGTATTGCCCGCGATCCAACGCGAATTTGTAACCCGGTTTGAGTTCTCGCTTGGCATAAACATCAAGCAACTCTGCCGCGACATCGCGCACTTTTTCCGCTGCTTTTCGCCTTGCCTTGGTCCATGCTTCACCGCCCAGTTTATGCAGTGGTGCACTATCTTCAGCGCCACCGGAGTAGCGGCTGATAAGATTTAAAGAGGCAACAGGTACGTACAGTTTGGCATCATTTTGGTATTCAAGAGTGACGAATTCAGTCACCATGCCGCCAGCTTCAAGGGTTTGTAGCCCCAAATAGCGACCGATGCCGTGATCAATATGCACAACGGGCTGGCCGGGTTTTAGCTCTGCTAGGTTACGAATAACTGCGTCACTGTTGGTGACTTTACGGTCTTTCTTACGGCGAAGAATGACTCGATCGCCCAATAAATCGCTTTCGCAAATTAAGGCAAGTTTGGCGTCATCATAGATGAAACCGTGTTCAGCTGCGCCGAGCACTAAACAAATTTTCTCTTTCGCAGTACATGCTTCTTGAAAGCTGGATTTTTCAACTGGGCGAAGTTTAATGCGTTGTAACAGTTCTAATAATGCTTCTCGGCGACCCTCGGATTCGACAGAAAAAACGATTTTTCCATTAAACGTTTCACTAAATTGGCGAATGGCCGCCAGTGGTTCTTTGTTTTTATGTTGAACCGCTACTTCAGGTAAGGTCGACACTGGTAGGTTGATGCGACCAGGCTTTTCTGCAATAGGGCCTGTACTCAGTTGTACTTGAGCAACTCCTTTAAATAAGCTGAATAATTCGTCTTTTTTGAGCCACAGTTCGTTGGGGGGCAGCAATGGACGTAATGGGTCAATTTTGCGTTGATCATAGCGATACTCAACGTCAGTCAAAAAATGATCGATGGCCTCTTCGATATTGCCTATGGTGATCAATTGGCTTTGTGGGTCAATATAATCAAATAAGGTTTCTGTGTGCTCAAAGAAAAGTGGTTGCCAATATTCAATGCCGGCAGGCCAAGTTCCCTTAGTGACTTGCATATATACCGATTCGGGCTCACGGCGGGCATCAAAGCGTTGACGCCAGCGGATGCGGAAATCCTCAATGGCACCTTCGGTGGTAGGAAATTCATGTGCGGGTAGTAGACGAATTTCCTCGATTTCTTCAATTGAGCGTTGGTTCTCTGGGTCGAAAGTTCGAATCGTATCGATTTCATCATCAAAAAAATCGATACGATAAGGATCATGACTGCCCATAGGGAATAGGTCGAGAATGGAACCACGACTGGCATACTCACCAGGGCCAAAGACTTGATCGACATGTCTATAGCCGGAATTCTCTAATTGAATACGTAATTTTTCTAACGAAAACTGGTCACCGGTTTTGACCATCAAGGTATGCTGGAGCAAAAACTCACGAGGCGTTTGACGCTGTAACAGAGTACTGACCGGAACGATGGTGATACCTGTTTTCAAGCTGGGCAGTTGATAAAGCCTTGCTATACGGTCAGAAATAATTTCTTGGTGTGGAGAAAAATTGTCATAGGGCAGTGTTTCCCAATCAGGAAATAAAGCGACTTCGGCTTGGCTAAATTGTTCAATTTCTTGCAACAGTTTTAGCGCCGTTTGCGGGTCGGGCACGGCCAATAAAGTATGGCTTGGGTGCTGGTTAGCAAGCTCGGCGATTGCTAGAGCTAAGCTAGCGCCTTGTAAGTTGCCAATGTGTTTTTTGTCTCCAGCACCTGTTGGTTTAACCAGAGAAAGTATCGATTGTGTAGTCATGATAACGCTTATGGTTTATTTCGCTCTAAGGAGCGTTGGCGTAGCAATTTCTGCTGTTGGTAAAGTGCCGCTTTAATTAACAAGTCTTGATCGGTATCTCGTAGCAGATCGTACTTCATCGTGATGAGATATTGTTCGTGTTCTAATCGACAATCTGTGACCGAACTATAGCAATAAATGGCGGCAGGTGGATGGTCCAAAAACAGTTTAACTCTTGCTTTGCTGCCGATATTTAATGGGGCCGTGGTCATAAATGAAAACTGACTGGCACCAAAGGTTGTCGTGGTGAAGCGAGTTGCTGGGTTGTCTTGCTGAGACAACATAAAGGTGAGCAACAAATTTAGCTTTGAATTCTGAGTTTCAAGTAATTGAATGACGTTCTTGAAATCGTTGTTTTTTAGCTCTAAGCGAGCGCTTTCATTGAGCTGGTCAAGATGGCTAAATTCGCTCGCCACAATAAATGGCGCAGGAATCTCGGCTTCAAAAATAGGCTGAGGAGGTAGCGAAAATGTGTCATCTAAAGGTTCAATATTGGTGGTTAATCCATAATGAACGGTAAAAAATTCTTGGTTGGTCATATAGGCTTCCTTCTCATCGCTCTGTTGATTATCGTCATACCGGCGAACTAATCAAGGTATGTCCTTGTTATCGGGTTGAATTAACACATTATTGGCAAATTAATGCTACAACCTTGAATCGTTTATCGTTACAGTATCGAGTATCACTTTTAGGCGGTTTTCCATATGTTTCATCCAATTTCGACGTTTATCGGCTTACGCTATTTACGTGGGCGTTCCGGCGATAGGTTCAGTCGATTTGTCTCTTATATGTCCACAGCTGGGATCACGATTGGAGTGATGTCATTAGTGACGGTGCTCTCAGTCATGAATGGTTTTGAATCTCAACTCAAAAGCCGGATTTTAGGCGTGCTGCCACAAGCAGTGGTTTCACAGCAAGGCGATAAAACGGCTTTAACCTCAGCGGCCCCCGATTTCATCAATAAACTATCAACTGCAAGACCAGTAGAACCGATTGTTCGCAGTGAGGCGGTGATTCAAAGTACTTCCCAGCTTGCGGCTGGTCTGTTGATTGGCATAGAACCAAACCAAGATGATCCGATAAAAGCGTATTTAATTGCCGGTAAAGTGGATAAGCTCAAGCAAGGTGATTATCAAGTTTTTCTTGGTCATACCCTCGCGCGCTCTTTGAACGTGTCGCTAGGCGATAAGGTACGCTTGATGGTGACCAGTGCCAGCCAGTTTACGCCATTGGGACGTATTCCTGCGCAGCGTAATTTTACCGTTGCAGGGATATTTAATACTGGCTCTGATGTTGATGGGCAGTTAATGCTAACCCACATTCAAGATGCGGCACGCTTGCTGCGTTTACCTGCCAATACGGTTTCTGGTTGGCGACTATTTTTTGATGATCCTTTCGTTGTGGCTGATTTATCAAATGCTCCATTACCTACAGGTTGGGAGTGGAGCGATTGGCGCGATCAGCGAGGCGAGTTGTTTCAAGCTGTACGCATGGAAAAAAACATGATGGGCTTAATGCTTGGGCTGATCATCGGTGTGGCTGCATTTAACATTATTTCAGCGTTGATCATGGTGGTGATGGAAAAACAAGCCGAAGTGGCAATACTCAAAACTCAAGGCATGAGTGATAAGCAGATACTCGCCATTTTTATGGTGCAAGGTGCCAGTAGTGGTGTAATTGGTGCTCTTGCTGGTGGACTACTGGGGGTGTTACTGGCCAAGAACCTCAATGCGTTACTTGAAACTCTGGGGGTTGCTCTGTTTTCAGTCGGTGGAACACTGCCTGTCGAAATTAATCCTATACAAATATTGGTGGTGGTCATTTTAGCCATCGGTTTAAGTCTATTGGCTACGCTTTTCCCTTCCTATCGCGCGTCATCCGTAAAACCCGCAGAGGCTTTAAGATATGAATAACCTTTTACAATGTCACAATGTCTGCAAAACCTACCAAGAAGGTGAGCTACAAACTCAAGTGTTAAAAGGGGTTAGCTTCAATATTCAAGCGGGAGAGTTAGTGTCAATTATTGGGACTTCTGGCTCAGGGAAAAGTACTTTATTACATATTCTTGGAGCGTTGGATGATGCTTCGCAAGGTTCGGTGTCATTTCTTGGGCAGGATTTATCGGCGCTAAGTTCGAACAAACAAGCCAAGATTCGTAACCAACATTTAGGTTTTGTGTATCAGTTTCATCACCTGCTTGCTGACTTTACTGCTCTAGAAAATGTAGCTATGCCTTTATTGATTGGTGGTCAGAAAACCTCTATAGCGAAACAAGCAGCCAAGGCGTTGCTCGAAAAAGTCGGTTTAGGGCATCGACTCTCTCATCGTCCTTCTGAATTATCTGGAGGAGAACGCCAACGTGTTGCAATTGCTCGTGCATTGGTTAATCAGCCTGATTTAGTATTGGCTGACGAACCGACAGGGAATCTTGATCATAAAACAGCATTATCGATTTATGATTTGATGCGCCAAATGAACCAAGAATTTGGTACGGCATTCTTAGTTGTCACGCATGATAGTGAGCTTGCTGAAAAAATGGACAGAAAGATGCACATGCAAGATGGCTTATTGATTGATGTGGAGGAGTCGTAAGTGCTGCCTTCTCTCTCTTTATTGATCGGCCGCCGTTTTAGCCGCGCTAAGCAACGCAACAAGATGGTGTCATTTATCTCACTTTCCTCAACTATTGGTATTGCGGTTGGGGTGGCGGTAATCATTATTGGTTTGTCAGCAATGAATGGCTTTGAGCGAGAGTTACAAAACCGCGTGTTATCGGTGATCTCGCATGGTGAATTTGAAGGTGTACAAAAACCAATAACTCAGTGGCAATTGTTGATCAAAAAAGCCGTTCAACACCCTCAAGTTGAAGCGGGGGCGCCTTATGTCAAATTTACCGCCTTGGCGGAAAAAGGGCAGCAGTTAAAGGCGATAGAAGTACGAGGCATTGATCCACAAATGGAGCGAGCGGTATCAAGTTTGTCACAATTTGTCTCTAATGGAGCATGGCAGCAGTTCAAGGCCGGACAGCAGCAAGTTATTCTAGGGAAAGGCGTAGCAGATAAGTTAGGGGCTAAAGTCGGTGACTATGTCACGTTAATGATTCCATCTCCTAATGCTTCAAGTAAAGTTCAGGCCCCTAAACGGGTTCGCGTCAAGGTATCAGGGTTGCTTGAACTTAATGGGCAAATTGACCATAGCCTTGCCCTTATTCCATTAGAAGATGCTCAGTCCTACGCGAAGTTGGGTAGTGGCGTGACCGGGGTGTCCATTAAGGTTTCACAAGTATTAAATGCCACGCAGATCGTCAGAGAAGTGGGCAGCACGTTAAATGAATATGTTTATTTACGTAGTTGGCAGCAAAAATTTGGCTTTCTATATCGAGATATTCAATTGGTCAGAACCATTATGTATTTGGTGATGGTGCTAGTGATTGGTGTTGCAAGCTTTAATATTGTGTCCACCTTAATGATGGCCGTTAAAGACAGAGCTGCAGAAATAGCGATTTTGCGAACTATGGGGGCAACGGATGGTTTGGTTAAACGTATTTTTGTTTGGCAGGGCGTTTTTTCTGGGGTGTTAGGTAGCGTGGTTGGTGGCATGGTCGGTGTGCTTGTTGCCTTAAATTTAACTTCACTAATCAAAGGATTGGAGTCATTGATCGGCCATCAATTTTTGTCTGGTGATATTTATTTTGTTGATTTTCTTCCATCTCAAGTCAGCATGATGGATGTTGCGCTTGTTTCGTCTACGGCCATTGTTTTGAGTTTGCTTGCGACTTGGTACCCTGCCTCGCGGGCAAGCAAATTAAACCCTGCATCGGTTCTTAGTGCCAAGTAAAAAGAAGTTAGGATGAGCTTATTTATTACGATAGTTCTATACCCTTCTGACTTGAAGTTGCAGCGGTGTTGGCTACGTTCGCTTACCCTAATCACATAGTTTATCTATGCTCATGGGGATGAACTCACTTGTCGCCTACCTGTAACTTCAAGTGGTTTGGGCATACCATCCAAACCAATAAAAAAGGACCGATAAGGTCCTTTTTCAGTTTTCAACGACATGTTTTTGCAACATGAGTGCTTGGTTGCTCAAAAGTAGCGAAGATAAACTAACGAGTTTGGCGCTTTTGCCAACTTCTTACGACAGAATATCGCCATAAACCACGGATACCAAAGTAGCCAATAATCGAAGACAGGACGCCACAAATTAGGCAGCCCAAAACGAACGGAGGCCCAATAGTGTGCATTTGCTGCACGATGAAGTGCCATGAAAGCTCAAAGTGGAAAGGTTGTGGCGGTACGTGCATAACCCATGCGCCCAGTTTATACGCGAAATAAAACAGCACGGGCATAGTGATAGGGTTACTTATCCAGACTAGTGCCACGGCCAATGGAAGGTTGACACCACATGCAATGGCAAGGCCTGCTGACATAATCATTTGACTAGGAAGTGGAACAAACGCCATGAATAAACCTACGGCAAAAGCCCCCGCCGCCGAACGACGGTTAAGGCACCATAAATTGGGGTTGTACAGTACATTGCCAAAAACTTTTAGTGCTTTCTGACGCTTGATTAATTCATGGTCAGGCATAAAACGTTTTATGAATTTTCTTGGCATTAAAAAATGACTCTCATATCGAATTATTGGACGCTGGCTTCGTTCTCGCTAACCATTATCTCCGCTTCCTATTGGCCATTAATGCCAGACTGGAAATGGGCAATTCCTTTCATTCTCACTTTTATACTCTCTACGGGGTCTAAAAAGCTACGATTATTATCGGGAATTTCTGTAGCACTGCTAGTCATTTTTACTAACGGAAACTTACTGCACGAGCAATCAAATACTATTTTTCAGGCAGGGCCGAATATTATCATAAATGCCGAAGTTGACAGTCTTTTTAGACAAATAAGTTACGGTTATGAGGGTACAGTTTCGATTAGATCAATGAGTGGCCAAGTTTTGAGCGCATTCCTACAGCCTAAAGTTCGTTTGGTTGCCCCCTTACCTTTAATGATAGGCGATAAAGTACAATTTTCCGTGATGGTTAAACCTGTCTTCGGGCGTTTAAATGAAGCCGGATTTGATCTTGAATCTTATTATCTTAGTCAAGGTATTGTGGCTCGAGCAAGTGTGATTGCTAATACATCGTACTATGTCGAATCCTTATCTGGTCTGCGTATGGAGTGGTATCAGCAAATTAGAGCATGGTTAGAAAATGCGCCTAACCAAGGCATTTTATTGGCTTTAACATTTGGTGAAAGAGGTGATATATCAGCGTCTCAGTGGCAAGCGTTGAGAGACAGTGGATTAATTCACCTAATTGCTATTTCCGGTTTGCATATCGGTATTGCGTTTGGTTTTGGCTACAGTCTTGGTCTATTTTTGATGCGATTGCACTGTCGCATGCTATGGGCTCCTTTCGTGATAGGGAGTTTGTGTGCTTTGTTTTATGCTTGGCTTGCAGGGTTTACTATACCGACACAGCGCGCATTGGTGATGTGCTTACTTAACGTAGCGATAGTCGCGTTCAATGTGCGAATCAATACACTGCAAAGATTGCTGATTACTTTGTCTGTTGTGCTATTTATTGATCCATTTGCCAGTTTATCTAGCAGCTTCTGGATGTCATTTGCGGCCATCAGTGTCGTTTTTTATCAATTATCTTTGCCCACTAAACCTCGGCCTTTATTGCTACGTTTGGTAGTGATGCAAGTCGGGCTAATTTTCTGTATGTCTCCGGTCACGGCTTATTTTTTTGGTGGCGTCAGTGTCAGTGCGGCGCTCTATAACTTGCTTTTTATCCCTTGGTTCAGTTTTGTGGTTGTGCCTGCCATATTTGTTGCATTGTTCTTTACTGCACTTGGCGCTGATTTTGCGGCGACATTGTGGCTTTGGTTAAGTAAGCTTCTTGTTCCGGTTGACTGGTTTACTTCTTTCGCTGGTGTAAGTTGGATAACGATTTCTTCAGATACGCTTACGTTGCTTTGTGCTTTATTGGTCATATTGATCTTTTCACCGCTGATGTCCGTTTTTACTCGAGGGATCAGTTGTCTAATAATGATCGCTTACTGGGTGAACATCCCACCCCCTTCAGCTTGGAAAGTTGATGTGCTAGACGTTGGTCATGGTTTAGCTGTGCTGATTGAAAAGGGTGGGCATTATGTACTTTATGATACGGGATCGAGTTGGCAAGGTGGGGATCATATTCAGTCTACGGTAAGTCCTATTCTCACAAAACGCGGTGTCGAGCAATTAGATGGTTTGATTTTAAGCCATATGGATAACGACCACGCAGGTGGCCGAACGGAAGTTGAACGTGTCTGGCAACCAAGTTGGAAACGAGCAAGTCAATCATTGCTTGATTATCAGCGTTGTGTTGCTGGTGAAACCTGGCAATGGCAGCAGCTCAATTTTGCTGTGGTTTGGCCGCCAAACCTCGCTAAGCGAGCCTATAATCCACATTCGTGCGTTGTTCGTGTTTTTGACCAAAACACGGGTTTTTCAGTACTGCTACCCGGTGATGTTGATGCTATTAGTGAATGGTTACTGGCGCGCACTAGCGAAGATTTACACAGTACGGTGATGCTCGTACCCCACCATGGCAGCCGAACATCATCTATTGACGCATTGATAAAAAAAGTACAACCCGAGCTCGTGATTGCTTCATTAGCAAAAGGCAACCGCTGGCAATTGCCTTCGCCAATGGTTGTCGAACGGTATCGAAAAAACGGAGCTCAATGGCTAGATACTGGTGATGCGGGACAAATCAGCATCACTATTATTGATGAGCAATACTATGTAAATAGTTTACGTTTATCTCACTCACAGCCATGGTATAGGCAGATGCTACGTAACAAGGTAGAATGAGCGTAATTTTTTCATAAGAACAAAGCACTTCTATGTCACAACATACTGACGAAACTACTTGGCAAACGTTTAAACGACTCTGGACTTATATCCGCCTCTATAAATCAGGTTTGGCTGTTGCTGTAGTGGCATTGATAATCAACGCAGTTTCAGATACTTACATGGTTTCTTTGTTAAAACCGTTGCTTGATGATGGTTTTGGTAATGCTGAATCAGACTTTCTGCGAATTTTGCCCTTTATTATTTTAGGGATGATGGCGATACGAGGTCTGAGTGGGTTTGTTTCGTCTTATTGCTTAAGCTGGGTGTCGGGCAATGTTGTAATGCAAATGCGCCGCAAGATTTTCAACCAGTTTATGCATATGCCTGTTAGCTTCTTTGATAAAGAGTCTACGGGAGGGTTGCTGTCTCGAATTACTTATGATTCAGAACAGGTAGCAGGAGCTACCAGCCGCGCTTTAGTTAGTATTGTACGAGAAGGTGCAAGTATTATTGGCCTGTTAACTTTAATGTTTTGGAATAGTTGGCAGTTATCATTGGTACTTATTGTTGTTGCTCCAGTAGTTGCAATGGGAATTAGCGTCGTTTCTAAACGTTTTCGCAAGATTTCTAAGGGTATGCAAACCACTATGGGACATGTCACGTCGTCTGCAGAACAGATGCTGAAAGGGCATAAAGTCGTGCTTAGTTACGGTGGTCAGAAAGTAGAGAGTAAACGCTTTGACAATGTTAGTAACAGCATGCGTCAGCAAACAATGAAGCTTGTAGCTGCGCAGTCTATTGCGGATCCTATCATTCAAATGATTGCCTCTTTAGCTTTAGTGACAGTGCTCTTTTTGGCCAGCGTTGATTCGATTCGTGCTGACTTAACACCTGGCACTTTTACGGTCGTATTCTCTGCGATGTTTGGTTTAATGCGCCCACTAAAAGCCTTAACCAGTGTGACTTCTGATTTCCAACGTGGTATGGCAGCAAGCCAAACGCTGTTTGCTCTTATTGATTTAGAAACTGAACGTGATAGCGGCACATTTGAAACCGATAAAGTGCGTGGTGATATCAAGGTTGAAGATGTAACGTTTACCTATCAAGGTAACGAAAAACCTGCATTATCGAATGTCAATTTCACTGTCCCTGCCGGTAAAACCATTGCTTTAGTTGGACGTTCAGGTTCAGGGAAAAGTACCATCGCGAGCTTGTTTACTCGCTTCTATGATGTGGATTCTGGTGCTATTTATCTTGATGAACATGATATTCGAGATTATAAACTGAAGAATTTACGTACCCACTTTGCGCTCGTTTCGCAAAATGTTCATCTATTCAATGACACAATTGCCAATAATATCGCTTATGCCGCGGAAGGTGAGTATAGCCGTGAACAAATTGAACATGCTGCGAAGTTAGCGCATGCCATGGAGTTTGTTCAGACTATGCCTAATGGTTTGGATACCATGATTGGTGAAAATGGTGCGAGTTTGTCAGGTGGTCAAAGACAGCGTATTGCCATTGCGCGCGCACTGCTACGTGATGCACCAGTACTGATTTTAGACGAGGCGACATCGGCGTTGGATACTGAATCAGAACGAGCAATTCAGGCAGCATTAGAAGAGTTACAAAAAAATAAAACCGTACTGGTGATTGCCCACCGCCTTTCTACTATTGAAGAAGCCGACGAAATTTTGGTGGTTGATGACGGTGAGATCATTGAGCGGGGTCATCATGCAGAATTGATTGCTAAAGATGGTGCTTATGCACAGTTACACCGAATTCAATTTGGTGACTAAGTGGTGATTGAGAAAATCTGGTTTGAAAATCATCCATTAAAATATCTATTGTGGCCATTGTTATGGCCGCTCAGTTTGCTTTTTGGTGTGATCAGTCAGTCACGCAAGCAGGCGTTTACACTTGGAAAGAAAGAGAGCTTTCGTGCTCCAGTCCCAGTGGTTGTAGTCGGCAATATTACTGCTGGTGGGAATGGAAAAACACCGGTGGTGATTTGGCTAGTAGAAGCTTTACAAAAACAAGGTTTTAAGCCGGGCGTTGTTTCTCGGGGGTATGGTGGGAAGTCGCCATTTTATCCTCTTGTCCTCAATGACAACACGCCTACAGCTCATAGTGGTGATGAACCAAAGCTGATTTATCGTCGAACTGGGGCTCCGGTTGCTGTAGCCCCAATTCGCTCCGATGCCGTAAAGGCCTTGCTGCCATTAGGTGTTGATGTGATTATCACTGACGATGGGCTTCAGCATTATGCTCTGCAACGTGATATTGAGTTTGTCGTTGTGGACGGAGTGCGCCGTTTTGGTAATCAGCAGCTTATCCCGCTTGGGCCATTAAGAGAACCTGTCACTCGTTTAACCGACGTTGATTTTATTGTAACAAATGGTGGTCAGGCACAACGTGGTGAGATTGCGATGCATTTATCCCCAAGCTTAGCTGTCAATCTTGTTAGTGGTGAGAAAGTTCCTGTAAGCCAACTTGAAGATCTCGTCGCTTTTGCGGGGATCGGTCATCCCCCTCGTTTTTTTGATACTTTAGATAAATTAGGAGCAAAACCTATCGTCGCTCAAGGTTTTGCGGATCACCAAGACTTTAAACCGTCAGAGTTAGCGGCGCTTGCAAAAAAAGGTGCAAACGTCATTATGACTGAAAAAGATGCTGTTAAATGCGCGGGATTTGCCAAAGAAAATTGGTGGTATCTTCCGGTTTCTGCTCAATTTGACGCACAAGATGAACAGCGTATTTTGGATAAAATAATAGAGGTAATGAAGCCATATGGATCACCGTCTGCTTGAAATCGTTGCTTGCCCTGTATGCAAAGGGAAGCTGATTTATGATAAAGAAAATCAAGAGCTTATTTGTAAGCTTGATCGCTTAGCTTACCCGATCAAAGAAGGCATTCCAGTGCTTCTTGAACCGGAAGCTCGCAGCATGACGATGGAAGAGGGACGATAATGTCGTTCACGGTTGTCATTCCTGCACGTTATCAATCGACTCGTTTACCGGGAAAACCACTGGCTGATATTGGTGGTAAACCGATGATTGAGTGGGTTTATGAACAAGCAAAACAAGCCGGAGCCGATCGTGTGGTTGTTGCAACCGACGATGTGCGTGTAGAACAAGCGGTACAAGCTTTTGGCGGCGAGGTGTGTATGACGTCACCGAACCATGAATCAGGCACGGAACGTTTGGCTGAAGTGGTTAAACTGATGGGCATCGCCGATGATCACATCATCGTCAATGTACAAGGTGACGAACCTCTTATCCCACCAAGTATCATTCAGCAGGTTGCGCATAATTTAGCGAATAGCACAGCACCGATGGCGACTCTGGCCGTCGAAATTGCCGATGAAGCTGAAGTGTTTAATCCCAATGCAGTCAAAGTCATCACTGATAAAGAGGGCTACGCACTCTATTTTAGCCGTGCAACGATTCCTTGGGATCGCGACAACTTTGCTTTTGCTCAAAAACAGATTATGCAGCCATTGCTTCGCCATATTGGCATTTATGCTTATCGAGCTGGTTTCATTAATACTTATATTAATTGGCAACCAAGCATGCTTGAGAAAATAGAATGTTTAGAGCAGCTACGTGTGCTTTGGTATGGTGAAAAGATTCATGTTGATGTGGCAAAAGAATCACCACCAGCAGGGGTTGATACACCGGAAGACTTAGAGTTGGTTCGCGTCATTGTGAGCCAGAGGTAGAAAAAGGAGCAAGTTGCTCCTTTTTTGTGTCTGCTATTAGCTATCGTCCCGATGGCTAGTTAAGTTTAATTCGTGACATAGTTTGATCTTTCATAATAAAGTGGTGGTAGAGTGCTGCTGCTATATGACCCCCAATAACCGTTAACACCAAAATTTGCATCACTTCGCCATGAGCCGCCTTCCCTATATCGTAAAGCCATTCGTTTTTATCAATGATTGATGGAATAGCGTCACCAGCTATTGTGAGTTCTCGTCCTTTACCGGCAAAGCGTAGATAACCACTAACTGGCACCAACAAAGTGATCAAATAAAGAATGACGTGCACAGCGCGGAGCAGCGTTTTCATAATACCATCGTCATAGACAGGGACAGGAGCCTGTGTAGCGAATTTTACCGCTAAGCGAGCAAGAGTGAGCGCAAATACACTTACCCCAAACCACGCATGTAAATTAAGCCAAAATACGCGCATTTCGCTACCTTTGTCGGCAACGGAACGTAGTGAGTCACTTAAAAATAGCGAAGCAAACAGTAAAGCAATCATCCAGTGGATTACGATGATGATTTTGTTGTATTTCATAAAAACATCCATATAAAAGTTAGTGTCTTTATTTAAGTAAAATCATGATGAACTAAATGTGAACGACATTGTAATAAATTATTACTTTTCTCTGGGTGAGTGACTTGGGAGATGGCTGAAAAGTAAAAGCGTACAGAGCATAAGGTTTCTGTACGCTTTTAATATAACGATTGGAGATGGCTAGATTCGGGTATCGTAATCTCCGCGTTGAGGGCAAGTGGTCAGAATTTCTCTGCGTCCTGTTTCTTTTACTTCTTCTAAAATGACATCAAATCCCCACAAACGGTAAAGATGTTTCATGACTTCTTCATAGCTTGGGTCTAGTGGAATACGCTCATGAGGGACATGTTGAAGAGTGAGCGAACGGTCACCTCGTACATCAACATTAAATACTTGGATGTTCGGTTCTAAATTACTCAGGTTGTACTGTGCAGCAAGCTTTTCTCGTATTGCGTGATATCCCGAGTCATTATGAATGGCGCTCACTTCAATAAAATTTTTTCTGTCATCATCTAACACAGCAAATAGTTTGAAATCGCGCATTAACTTCGGTGATAAATATTGGCTGATAAAGCTTTCGTCTTTAAAGTTTTGCATCGCAAAATGAACGGCATCTAGCCAATCTGTTCCTGCCAGTTCAGGAAACCACTCTTTATCTTCGTCTGTGGGTTCTTCACAAATACGTTTAATATCGCGAAACATAGCAAACCCGAGAGCATAAGGGTTTATACCACTGAAATATGGGCTGTTGTAGGAAGGTTGAGCGACAACGCTAGTGTGACTGTGAAGAAACTCGAGAATAAATTTCTCAGAGACCAAACCTTCGTCATAGAGATGATTTAAAATAGTGTAATGCCAGAACGTTGCCCAACCTTCGTTCATCACTTGAGTTTGTTTTTGCGGATAAAAGTACTGACTTATCTTACGCACAATTCGTACGATTTCACGCTGCCAAGGTTCGAGTAACGGTGCGTGTTTTTCAATGAAGTAAAGAATATTTTCTTGAGGCTCGCTAGGAAATCGAACTTTAAAGTCTTCTTCTTTGGTTTTCGCTTTAGGAACGGTTCGCCAGAGTTCATTAACTTGCGATTGCAAATAGGCTTCACGCTCTTCTTGTCGCACTTTTTCTTCAGCAATGGATATTTTTTCTGGACGTTTATAGCGGTCGACTCCGTAGTTCATTAATGCATGGCAAGAGTCTACGAGAGACTCGACTTCTGACACGCCGTATTTCTCTTCACATTGTGTGATGTAGTTTTTCGCAAATAGCAGATAGTCGATAATAGAGCTGGCATCCGTCCAGGTTTGAAACAGATAGTTACCTTTGAAGAAAGAGTTATGTCCATAACAAGCGTGCGCCATAACTAATGCTTGCATGGTGACAGTATTTTCTTCCATAAGGTAGGCGATACATGGGTCGGAGTTAATTACAATTTCATACGCTAGACCCATTTGACCATGCTTGTAGCCTTGCTCGGTTTGAATGAATTTTTTACCAAACGACCAGTGGTTGTAGTTGATCGGCATACCAATACTTGAGTAGGCATCCATCATCTGTTCTGAGGTGATCACCTCGATTTGGTTAGGGTAGGTATCTAGCCGATAGAACTCAGCGACACGGCGAATTTCTGTGTGGTACTGTTCTAAAATTTCAAATGTCCAGTCGGGCCCATCTAGTAGCATTTTGTTTTTATGCTTGGCCGCCCCTTTAGTTTTTGTCGTCATTAGCACGCCTCCCTAAGCTGTTTCCTTTTGGAATAGCTCCCTAAACACAGGAAATATGTCATCCACGGTGCGAATATTTTTAATGGCAAAATTGCCAAATGATGGCTGTAATTTTTCGTATTCGTGCCACAAGGTTTGATGTGAGCGACGAGTAATTTCGATATAGGCGTAATACTGGCAACAAGGCAGTAGTTGAGTTGTGAGTAATTCCTTACAACGTGGTGAATCGTCTGCCCAGTTGTCGCCGTCTGATGCTTGCGCTGCATAAATATTCCATTCCCCTAGTGGGTAACGCTGCTCAATAATTTCATTCATCAATTTGAGTGCACTAGAAACAATGGTACCGCCCGTTTCTTGCGAGTAGAAGAACTCATGTTCGTCGACTTCTTTTGCTTGAGTGTGATGGCGGATAAAGACTACTTCCACATTCTCATAGGTACGAGTGAGGAATAGGTATAACAGTACGTAAAAACGTTTTGCTATGTCTTTCGTAGCCTGATCCATTGACCCTGAAACATCCATCAAGCAAAACATTACCGCTTGGCTTGATGGAACCGGACGCTTTTCATAGTTTTTGAATCGTAAATCGAAGGTGTCAATAAACGGGACACTTTCGATTTTTTTCCGCAGTTCCTCTATTTCTTGTTTGAGTCTTTTTTCCTCTAACATTTGTGCGGGTTCGGTATGTTGAATACGTAATAACTCATCTTCGAGCTCTGTCATCAAACGGCGTTTGCCCGCTGTCATTGCGGTGCGCCGAGCTAGAGATTGTTGTAGTGAGCGGACAATGGCGATATTGGAAGCTGACCCTGCCGTTTTGTAACCAGACCGGTGCATTTTCCATTCAGTAATCTTGTTGATTTGATTCTTTTCTAAGTTGGGTAGTTCAAGGTCTTCAAACAAAATATCGAGATATTCGTCTTTTGATATTTGGAAAATAAATTCATCTTGACCTTCACCGCTGTCACTTGCATCTCCTTCGCCTGAACCTCCTCCTTGAGCACCACCTTTTGGACGTTCAATTTTATCTCCAGTGATAAATTGATCATTACCTGGGTGGACTCGTTCTCTTAAGCCGCCTTTGCCTTGATGAAAGACTGGCTCTTTAATATCGTGATTAGGTATTGATACGTCTTCGCCTGATTCCGTATTGGTAATGGAACGGCGATTGACAGCATCTGCAACAGATTCTTTGATCTGCTCTTTATGACGGCGTAAAAAGCGTTGTCGATTGACCGCACTTTTGTTTTTACCGTTCAATCTTCTGTCGATGAATTGCGCCATGAGTATCCCCTTGAAAACATCTCCCGTATGTTAACCATAGAACTTATGGTTAACATACAGTTACGGATTTGGGCCTGCTGAAGTTAAGAGGACTTACGTACGCGTAAATACCATTCAGACAACAGCCTTACTTGTTTCTCCGTGTAACCTTTTTCCATCATACGAGCGACAAAATCATCGTGTTTTTTCTGATCATCTGAAGACGTTTTGGTATTAAAGGAGATCACAGGAAGCAGTTCCTCTGTATTGGAGAACATTTTTTTCTCAATAACCGTGCGCAATTTTTCGTAGCTTGTCCAAACTGGGTTCTTACCATTGTTGTTGGCTTTCGCACGCAGTACAAAGTTTACGATTTCATTACGGAAATCTTTGGGGTTA
Source organism: Vibrio sp. S12_S33 (assembly GCF_963889785.1). NCBI lineage: Bacteria > Pseudomonadati > Pseudomonadota > Gammaproteobacteria > Vibrionales > Vibrionaceae > Vibrio > Vibrio sp. S12_S33. The sequence goes on from NZ_CAWPQZ010000012.1 coordinate 19,859, forward strand.
CTGATACCGGCTGTTTTTTCGATTTTCTCTAGTTCATTGTTGAGAGAGGAACGGTCAAATAACTGACCTGTTTCTGGATCTCGGTATTCTTGATCTTGAATCCAGAAGTCGGCATAGGTGACGTAACGGTCAAAGATATTTTGTCCATACTCAGAATAGGATTCTAAATAGGCGGTTTGAATTTCTTTGCCAATAAACTCGACATAACGTGGGACTAAGTAGCCTTTTAAAAACTCGAGGTAACGTTCAGCGGTTTCTTGTGGAAACTGTTCTCGTTCAATTTGCTGTTCAATGACGTAGAACAAATGCACAGGGTTAGCGGCCACTTCCGTTTGGTCAAAGTTAAATACGCGCGATAAAATTTTGAACGCAAAACGAGTTGATAGTCCTGACATGCCTTCGTCGACACCCGCATAGTCACGGTATTCTTGATAGCTTTTCGCTTTAGGATCAGTATCTTTGAGCGTTTCTCCATCATAAACTCGCATTTTAGAAAATAGAGAAGAATTCTCTGGTACTTTTAAGCGAGATAAAATACTGAACTGACTCAAGAGATCTAGTGTGCTTGGTGAACAAGGAGCCTTGGATAGTTCGCTGTGTTCGAGCAGTTTTTGGTAGATCTTAACTTCTTCTGAAACGCGCAAGCAATAAGGTACTTTCACAATATATACACGGTCGAGGAAGGCTTCATTGTTCTTGTTGTTTCTAAATGTTTGCCATTCAGATTCATTTGAGTGAGCGAGGATCATGCCATCGAATGGCAATGCAGATAGACCTTCCGTACCGTTATAGTTACCCTCTTGGGTTGCGGTTAATAGTGGGTGTAGCACCTTCAACGGTGCTTTGAACATTTCTACAAACTCCATGACACCCTGGTTGGCTTTACATAACGCGCCAGAGTAGCTGTAGGCGTCGGGGTCATCCTGCGAGAAATGTTCCAATTTTCGGATATCAACTTTACCGACGAGCGATGAAATATCTTGGTTGTTTTCATCTCCAGGTTCAGTTTTGGCAACGGCTATTTGGTCTAGAATCGATGGCTTTACTTTAACCACTTTGAATTTGGAAATATCGCCACCAAATTCATGCAGACGTTTCGCTGCCCACGGTGACATGATTGAACGCAGATAACGTTTTTCGATGCCATATTCCTGTTTGAGAAGTTCGCCATCTTCGTTGACATCAAACAAGCAGAATGGATGGTCGTTGACAGGGCTGCGTGCGCCATCAGCAGATAAAACATAGATAGGCATTTGTTGGATTAAAACTTTCAGCTTTTCTGCAAGTGAAGATTTACCACCGCCAACAGGGCCAAGTAAATAGAGAATCTGTTTACGTTCTTCTAAACCTTGAGCGGCATGTTTTAAGTAAGAGACAATCTGCTCGATGGCTTCTTCCATGCCGTAAAAATCTTCAAAAGTTTTGTAGCGTGAAATGACTCGGTTTGAAAAAATACGACTAAGACGTGGGTGCTTAGCTGTATCAATTAGTTCTGGTTCACCTATCGCCATTAAGAGACGTTCAGCAGCATTGGCATAAGCACTTTTATCTTCTTTACATAGTGCTAGAAACTCTTGCAGTGAAAGCTCTTCATCCTTGGCTGCCTCGTAGCGTGCCTGAAAGTGGTCAAAAATACTCATAATGAATTCCCCTCTGAAAACTGTCTAACTGACAACACCGCTTAAAAACACAATTCCTTTACCACATAAGGTTAGTTCTACTTTGGCAATTTTGCTTAACAATTATGTATTTATTTATAATTCGTGATGTAAATAGCGAGTCTGAGGCCAAGATATTTACTTCATGAATATCAAAGGCTCTATGCATAAGACGAACGTTAGATTTAATTGTTGGAAGGGGTAAATACGCAAAAAGGCGCATTTATGCGCCTTTAAAATAAAACTTTTGGTGAGCCTTAAGCGTTGAAGATCTGCTTAAACTCAGCGGCTGATAGATGATATTGACGTGGGCAGTTACGCCAAGTTGTTAACATACGACGATATTTATCGAGCATTGGCATCTGGCTATTGAAATGGTGATCAGCTTTATCGAACTGCGTATACAAACCTTCAGAATCAACTAGGAAGCGTACGTAATGAACTAGTTGAGCTTCTCTTGCGATATCGAAACCTAAGAACTGAAGGCGACGTTGATCGACCTCTTTTCCATCGCAATCTGCAAGCATCTTGTGTGACTCTTGCATGGCATGATACATCTCCAAGATATCAATAACTTCGCGACATTCAGCTTCGGTCAGACAACCAAATTCTTTGTTTAGCTCTCTCATTTGTAATTCGTAGCCGCGTTCAATAATGGTTTGCAGACGTTTGTATTTATTCGCGTTGTTGGGATCCATCTGCGACATCAAAAAATATTGGTTTGAAAGAATCAAGCGTTGAGCATTGGTCATTTCCATGGAGTTGGCCTCACTAAATTTAATGTTTTATTTTGATGGACTAAGGTTAACAGGAATTATCGATAATGAAACATGATCTCAACACGGATTCAATATGGTTAGTGTAAAAGATAACCATTTTTTACTCACTTTTATGTAAGTGATTATAGATATAAGCACGGTCTGAAAATACTCTTAACCACTCTGGTTTAAATACGGATAGGATGGCCAGTGACATGCCATTTAACAGCCCCTCTGGAAAGGCTAATAGTGGAACAAAGATGAGATAATTGTCCTTGATGACTTGCCAGTCATAGTGGCCCAACATCAATTGATAAGCGGTATTTATGGCAAGATGTAGGCTTCCTGTCATGGCTCCATTAAAAAAACCTGCGATAAAAATGAAGACAAAAATGTTGCGTGGAAAGTAGTGATAGCTCAAGGCAAATATGCTGTAACTGAGCAAAATTGGGATTAGGGATGATAGCAGCAGGTATTCGGGAATATCGAAGAAAGCTAATTTTCCAACAACCGCGAGAGCAAATGTCACCGGAATTGTCATGATAAAGGCGCATCGCCAACCATACATCATGGTTAATGTTGTTAGGCCTAGAAAGTGAATATGCAGCCCGTCTTTGATACCGGCTTGTGCAGACCACAAAAGAAATAGAGCAAAAATCACAAAATAAGTAAGGTGCTGAAAAGATTTGTCTGAAAGAAATTTCGGGCCAAATACATGCTGTACATCATAGATGGCTGTTAAACTTGCAGTCAGTACGATCAATAGCGTTGCTAATTCTTCTAGCTGCAAAATAAACTTCCTATAAAAATACCAGCATTAAGCTGGTATTTTTTACGAAATAACGGTGATTTTAAATCAATATTTTACGTTTGAGTGATACAGCTCAAGGATCGATACGATTTTATCCATGGTTTCTTTCGAAGGTGGATTCACTCCCTCAAGTGGGTATTCCAGACCCATGGCTTCCCACTTATGAGCGCCAAGTTTGTGATAAGGTAGCAGCTCAATTTTTTCAATGTTATCCATATCTTTAATGAAATCACCCAACATATGAGCGGCTTCATCATCATCGGTGTAGCCTGGAACAATGACGTAGCGAAGCCAGGTTTTTTTGCCAATAGTGTGCAAGTAGCGAGCAAAGTCAAGGGTCCGTCTATTGGATACACCAATGAAGTCGTGGTGTATCTCATCTTTCATGTGTTTGATATCCAACATCACTAGGTCGGTAGCATCAAGTACTTCGTCAATAACATCGGTATGTTTGCGAATATAGCCATTGGTATCAAGGCATGTATGAATGCTTTCCGCTTGCGCAGCTCTAAATAAATCTCTGACGAATTCCGGCTGAAGCATGGCTTCACCACCTGAACAGGTGATACCGCCACCAGAGGCATTCATAAAGTTGCGATAAGATTTTGCTTCGTTGATGATCTCTTCGACGGAGACTTCTTTGCCGCCATGCGTATCCCATGTATCACGGTTATGGCAATACATACAGCGCATTAAGCAACCCTGCATAAAAACAATGAAGCGGATTCCGGGGCCATCGACAGTGCCACAAGATTCGAAGGAATGAATACGACCAGTTGTTGACATGAGCTCATCTCGAATAGGTAATTTAACCACTATTTTATTACAAATAGTGGGGATTAAATAGAGCCAGCGAGAAATGTGGACTTGAAAATAGTTCTATAGTTGAAAAACATCGCTCCTAACTCTGCATTCTGTTATAGAATTGTTATGAATAATATTTTTATAACAATAACTTTAATAGACCTTATGGTTGAATTTAACGCCGCGCTGTTAGTAAGGAATGCCTTATGGGTACGCTTAATTTTTCTCAAAAACAAAAAATAACGTTATTTATCGTTATATTATGCATCGGATTTCTTTCGCTCGGATTTTATACTTCGCAAAGCTTGTCTGCTATGAATGAGCAGAATCAACGTAGTAGTGAGATAGCATCGGGTTCTCTAAAAATCTACAGCACTCAAGCTAGTTTGCTATCTCTTGCTTCTGAGCTTAACGATTTGAATGGTAATCAAGTCTCATCTGCGCTCGAAAAACTGAATCAACTACTGAAAGATGTGGAGAGTAATGCCCGTTTTCTAGAGTTATCAAAATTACGCCAAGAAGGCACCTTGTTAAAGGGAGCGGTAACTCAATTTGATGCCGCTTTACGTCCTTGGTTAGAGTTGAAGTCTGAGCTAGGATTTAATGTCGACGAGGGTAAGCTCGGTGAGTTGAAGCGTTTAGCAGCGACTATTGAGAAAAAAATCGAAGAAACCGGCATGGTGACTATTAACTCTGATTTTCAGGTGATGGTCAAAGCACAACAAAACTACCTACTACAGCCTAATGAGCAGAATTTAAAGTTATTCAATCGCTCCATGGCTGGGTTCAAAAATGTCTCGAACTCATATGCCATGCTTGATCTTTACGAACAAGAATTAGACCAGTTCAAAGATACTTTTTTACGTGTTAGTCAGCTTTCTCAACAGGTTGGGGTGATGGAAGGTAATCTTATCTTGAGCGAAAACCAAGCGAAAAAGGTCATCCAAGATATATCAACTAAATTAGCCTCATTAAGTCTTCAATATCAGCAATCGGCTCGTAAATCGGCAGCCCAAACCCAGTGGTCGGTGCTGGGGGCTTGCGCAGTTTTGGCTGTTTTGACTATCTCTATTTTTGTCACGTTGAATCTTTCATTGACTCGTTCATTAACTCAAACCATTCAAGTATTGAAAAGCATTTCTCAAGGTGATTTGTCGCAACGGATGCTGGTTACAACAAACTCTAAGGATGAATTTAATCAACTGGCGATAGCCATTAATCAAAGTTGCGAGAATCTTGGGCAATTAGTTAGCGGTGTTCAGCAAAACAGTGATGCGCTATCGGATAACGCTGCTGAGCTCAACATGGGCTTAGATAACTTAGCCAATAATCAATCAGATGTAATAGAGCAAACTCAGCTATTGGCGTCTGCCACAGAAGAAGTGAGTGTGACTACCCAGGAAGTCTCGAACTCATTAGAGTTTGTTGCTGATATTAGTAAATCGTCGATGCAAACGGCAGAAGAAGGGGGGCAGGTTATTTCTGCCGCTATTAATTCGTTAAAAGATGTAGGGCAAATTTTGAGTGCAGCCGCAGGACATATTCATCAATTAGAAGAAGCTTCTGCTAAAGTTGATTCGGTGACGGATATTATTAATGGAATTGCTGAGCAAACCAATTTGTTGGCACTTAACGCTGCTATCGAAGCAGCAAGAGCTGGTGAACAAGGCCGTGGTTTTGCCGTAGTGGCTGATGAAGTGAGAAGTTTAGCGGTAAGAACGGTTGACGCAGTTGCTGAAATTTCAGATACGATTGAAACAATGAAAAAAGAAAGTTCAGAAGTGATCAACTATATCAGCCAATCAGAGCAATCTATGTTGAGTGGTCAAGAGAAAGGCAATGCCGCGATACAGGCTATTTCACAAATCACCCAAAAAGCGGATGACGCGGCTCACCAAACAGAAGCAATCTTTGCTTCTATTCGCGAACTGGCCACGACGAGTCATTCCATGGCCGATAGTATGACTCAAATATCTAGCGCGATGAAATCACTTGAGGAAAATAATGAGCAGCTCAGAGCAACGAGTCAAATTGTTGATAAACGCTCTAGCAGCTTAAATGCAGACTGCCAGAGGTTTACAATCTAACCGATCAGAAGAAGGCAAAAAATGAAAGGCTGCCCACACCGTGGATGGAATTTTTGTCTTCTTCGTATTCAGAGGTATTTGCAGTAAAAGACAAACTGGCACCAAAGTGTTTTATGTACCATGCAGCGCCCGCGACTGCTGTTGCCTGGACATGCTCTACATTGACTTGGTAGTACTGTGGGTCATATTCTAGGCCATTTAGAGGTCTATCCCCTTCAATAGTCACATCATTAAAACGGTATCGGCCTTCGAGTCCTGCAAACAAAAACCATCCAGAATTTGAAGCGCCTATCATCCCTGAATAAAAAGGGTTTTCTGCATTAATTTGTGCACTACCAAAATTGTTAGCAAGGTCTGCCCCCCAACGCATCATAAAACCAGTGGATACATCACTGCGAAAATTACCAACATTGGCTTCTGAAACATTTGAAAACTCCAGTTCCGTGCCGAAGTAGCTGCGATAGCGTGCCAGTTTGAAATGCGAAAGGTATCCAACACTGCCAGCGACTTGATCTTCGACTTGATATGCCCAGCCATTAGGATCATCGGATTTAGTGATCCCATGAACTATTTTCTGAGCCTTTTCGGAAAGAGAAGACTCGCCTGTTGTACCGAGGGTGAGATTAAACCGAGATGCTTGTTGAGGATGCAGACTGATGTAATTGAATTCAGCATAAAGAAAACCAGCATAGGGGCGTTCATTCGGTTCTGGTTTTTCGAGAGTGATATCTGAAGGTGTCCACATTTTGTTAGCGATGCTGATTTCCCACTTATCCAGAGAAGAGGCGCCCCATGCAGATAGGCTGAGCGGCTTTGCCCACCAATAAGGTGTAATGGATCCAGAGGTATAGGTTAAAAATAAGCCATTGGTGTAGTCGCGATCGACGCCAAATACACCGTCGTTATCTATGTTTAGAGAGAGTGTAGAGTTTTGCGACGCGAAAGCTGAAGCACTCAGCAAAGCTAAAGGTAATATGTAAAATAACTTCATACAAATACTGTCGAATGGAGATTAAGCTAAATACTACAGGAAAAAGAACGAATTAAGTGGATAAACCTAGGATAGAAGAGGCATAAATGTGCAGAAGGTTACATTTATATAAAATAGGTTGAATTGTGCCATTGGTTGGTCGTTATAAATAAAAACCCCACTCAATGAGTGGGGTTTAAACTATCTAGCTATTTAATCAGCTGAATTATAGAGATTCAGTGAAAGTACGTGCGATTACGTCGGCTTGTTGCTCAGCAGTTAGCGAGTTAAAGCGAACAGCGTAACCTGATACACGGATAGTTAGCTGAGGGTACTTCTCTGGGTGCTTAACAGCGTCTTCTAGAGTTTCGCGGTTAAGAACGTTCACATTTAGGTGTTGACCACCTTCAATGCCAGCTTCATGGTGGAAGTAACCATCCATTAGACCTGCAAGGTTAGCACGTTGGCTGCTTTCTTCTTTGCCCAGCGCATTTGGAACGATAGAGAAGGTGTAAGAGATACCATCTTGAGCATCAGCAAACGGTAGTTTCGCTACTGAAGTCAATGATGCTACAGCACCTTTTTCATCACGACCGTGCATTGGGTTTGCACCCGGTGCAAATGGAGTACCAGCGCGGCGACCATCAGGAGTGTTACCTGTTTTCTTACCGTATACCACGTTTGAAGTGATAGTAAGGATAGATTGCGTTGGGATTGCATTACGGTATGTATTCAGTTTACGGATTTTGCCCATAAATACGCTAACAAGTTCACAAGCGATGTCATCAACGCGAGGATCGTTGTTACCAAATTTAGGGTAATCGCCTTCGATTTCAAAATCGATGGCTAGACCGTCTTCATCACGAATTGGTTTAACTTTTGCGTATTTAATTGCTGAAAGTGAGTCAGCTGCAACAGATAGACCCGCAATACCACATGCCATAGTACGAATAACATCGCGGTCATGTAGAGCCATTAGTGAAGCTTCGTAGCTGTATTTGTCGTGCATAAAGTGAATGCTGTTTAGTGCAGTCACGTATTGTTTTGCCAACCAGTCCATGAAGTGGTCCATCTTGTCCCACAATTCGTTGTAGTCAAGATATTCGCCAGCAATCTTGTCCATCTTAGGACCAACTTGGATTTTAAGCTTCTCATCAATACCGCCATTGATGGTGTAAAGCATAGTTTTAGCAAGGTTAGCACGAGCACCGAAGAACTGCATTTGCTTACCAACAACCATTGGCGATACACAACAAGCAATTGCGTAGTCATCAGAGTTCATGTCTGGGCGCATTAGATCGTCGTTTTCGTACTGGATAGAAGAAGTATCGATAGATACTTTTGCACAGAAACGTTTGAAGCCGTCAGGTAGTTGCTCAGACCAAAGAACAGTGATGTTTGGCTCTGGAGAAGGACCCATAGTGTATAGGCTGTTTAGGAAACGGAAGTTAGAACGCGTAACAAGCGTACGACCGTCAAGACCCATACCACCCATAGATTCTGTTGCCCAGATTGGGTCACCAGAGAATAGTTCATCATATTCAGGAGTACGTAGGAAACGAACCATACGTAGCTTCATTACGAAGTGGTCGATCATTTCTTGAGCTTGTGCTTCAGTAATTTTGCCTGCAGCAATATCGCGCTCGATGTAGATATCTAGGAAAGTTGAAGTACGACCTAGAGACATTGCAGCACCATTTTGAGACTTAACTGCTGCTAGGTAGCCGAAGTAAGTCCACTGAATAGCTTCTTGTGCAGTTTGTGCTGGCTCAGAAATATCAAAACCATATTTAGCAGCCATTTTTTTGATTTGGCCAAGCGCACGGTGTTGCTCTGCAATTTCTTCACGAAGTTGCATGGTCATTTGAAGATCTTCACCATTCTCAAATTTCTCTTGAAGAGAAGTAAATTGAGCTAGTTTATCTTTCATTAGACGGTCGATACCGTATAGCGCAACGCGACGGTAGTCACCGATGATACGACCACGACCGTATGCATCTGGAAGACCAGTTAGAACACCAGACTTACGACATGCTAGGATATCAGGAGTGTAGATATCGAAAACACCAGCATTGTGTGTTTTGCGGTATTCTGTATAGATTTTTGAAACCATTGGATCAAGTTCGCGATCGTATGCTTTACAAGAACCTTCAACCATGCGGATACCACCATTAGGGATGATAGCGCGCTTAAGTGGTTTTTCAGTTTGTAGACCGACGATAGTTTCAAGATCTTTTTCGATGTAGCCTGCATCGTGAGCAGTGATGGTAGAGATAACAGAAGTGTCGAAATCAACAGGAGCGTGAGTTGAGTTCTCAATTTTAATACCTTCCATTACTTTAGCCCAAAGCTTGTTAGTTGCTTCAGTACCTTCAGAAACTAGGAAAGATTCATCGCCTTCATACGGCGTATAGTTCTTTTGAATGAAATCACGAACGTTAACTTCATTTTGCCACTCACCTGCAGCAAAACCTTCCCAAGCTTTAGCAAATTGCTCTGCCATGACATACCTACCTTTTTAGTAGAAAAAACACATACTGTCTTCACTGTTGAGCCAGTTATCCCCGAAGGGAGCAGTACACTTATTAATAACAATATCTATATACATACTATTCAATCATCTGAATATAGATATTGTGATTTCGTAACTTGTTTACAATAGTAAACTAAAATTTTTTTGCAAAACTTAAACTAAATCAATAAAACTTAAAAAATTAAAATAAAGTTTGGGTAGTGCTTTTGACACTACCCAAATCAGTATTAGTTTATTATAGCCAAGCTTTCAGACCATATTGACTTTCTAACATACCGACAGCAAGCATAGCAACCAAGCAGATGATAAACACCCCGACAGGGATGATAATTTTATCGGCAAACGATAGTCGAGACGCACGCTCTTTATCACCGATAAGGCCGTTGTTATCTAGGAACATTGTTAACGCCCAAGCAAGCACTGGGTTGGTGACGATAGAAGCAAAGATACAGATACCAGCCGCCTGTGAATCTTTTGTGTCACGAACCATTTGCATACCGGCTTCTAGAAGCGGTAGAGATACACCTACTAAAAGAGCAACACGCATTACTGGTGGCCATACCGCAACATCCATAGGGAACCCAAGTACTGCGACAATGATACACAGTGAACCGAGTAAAATCGCTCCTGCTGGGATAGGGCGTTTAGCAATCGCAGCAGGGATCATGTAAGTACCCCAAGAAGAAGTGATGTTACCACCACCAACTGCAGTACCAACCATTTGACGTACAGAACACATAGTCATTGTGTCATCAACGTCCATTAATACTTTTTCAGTCTTTTTCGGGTAGTTAAGTTCTTGGAAAATACGGTGACCTAAGAAATCTGGTGACCACATTGCTACGGCTAAAATCGCAAAAGGAAGAGAAGCAATGAAGTGTTCAAGGTTTGGTAAACCTAGCATCCAACCTTCAGAGGTTGAACCCCACCAGTACGCAGGATTTAGATTTGGTAGGCCCATTTGAGTTTCAAATTTGATATCGAAGCCTGCGCCAAGTACTAAAGCGATAGCCAAACCAGTAAACGCACAAACAGGAATCGCTAACCAACGTTTGTTAACTTTTGCTAGGTATGCGTAAATACCAACGGTAATACCGAGAACGATAAGACCAACGTAACCCATACTGCCAGCAGCGACATCCGCAGATTGCAGACCTGTAGCCCAATCTTGGATAGAACTAATTTGGCTCATGGTACCAGTTAAACCAAGGAATATAAGTAAGCCACCCGCCGTACCTTCCGAGGTAAGGTTGACCAGTTTTGAACCCCCTTTCAAAAAGCTCAAAATCAAGCCGAAAACACCGATCAAAATTGCTAGAGCAAGTGGGTGAGCACCCGCCAATGCAATCGTACCGATGAGTGGGATCATTGGGCCGTGGTTACCGGCAAGGTTTGCGCGTGGATTTAAGAAACCAGAAGAAATGATACAGAAAAGGAGTGCTGGAATAAGCATTTCCACACGAGCGACTTCAATAGCAAACTCTTTGCCAAGGTTTACGTGGTCCCATGCCTCGGTTAGACCTTGAGCCCAAGACATCATTACTGCTGAGTACATCGCGATAATGCCGATAGTACCTGCAAGCGCAGGAACAAGATCTTCGAGTTCAAAACGGAAATCACGACCAGGAAGGTTTAGACCAAAGCGGCGTGGTTTCATGATTTGTAGTTCATGATCTAAATAATCTGAACGGCTTGCAAACTCAGATGCTGGTCGGTGTAGCTCACGATAGCTTTTGCTCTCGATATCCGAATCAGAGTGAGTATTTTTCACTGCGTCTGACATAGATTCCTCATATTTTAAAAAGTTAGTAATTCGTAATGAATCGCTAGTAATTCGCACGTTGCGGTAACGCTTTAATTGAATATGCTGCACATTTTGTACGTGCTTGAACAGTATCAACTAAAAAAGAAATTTGGTCATTTTTATGGCCTTATCTTTGTTGGCGAGTTTAACGTGCTTAATCTACAGCGTGATTGATCTTGATCACTTTACGAATAATTGTGAAAGAAAACTACGTCAACCCAATAAAAACGGGCGCTTAGCACAAAAAACCATGAAAGATTTTTTCAGATTGTGATGTTGTATAAATTAATAGTCATGGAATTCTGTAACAAAACTTTATGTGTCTGTATGTATACTTTATAGATAGAGAGAATGCTTTTCTTTACGGAATTGTTAATGAAACACATTGCCCGTTAACTCTTTGCTGTGTCATTTATATGCGCCATATGAAGAAGTATTGGCTAAAATATGAATATATAGTCACATAATATAACTAAATATCCCTTGTTTGCAGGTTAATAATTTGTTGCATGTTTCTGGTGTGAATGCTAGTTTGTATCGAAAACAAGAGTTGGAATACTCTAGCAGTGGAAAATACAGGGAGTTAAGCGCATGAATGATGTACCCGCGCTGAATATTAAAGAACTGCACAAAACTTTTGGGCAAAACGAAGTACTTAAAGGCATATCACTAGAAGCTCATAAAGGCGATGTTATTTCGATAATTGGTTCTTCAGGTTCCGGTAAGAGTACCTTTCTCCGATGCATCAACTTACTCGAGACACCAACGTCTGGAGAGATTTGGGTGGATGGTGAACTCATTCAGATGAAGAAAAATCGTCAAGGAGAATCTTCTCCAGCTAATGAAAAGCAAGTACAGCGAATTCGTTCTCGATTAGCGATGGTTTTTCAAGGATTCAACCTTTGGTCTCATATGACAGTTTTAGAAAATGTCATTGAAGCACCTGTTCATGTCCTTGGTGTGCCTAAAGCTCAAGCTTTAGAAAATGCAGAGTTACTACTCAAAAAAGTAGGTTTGTATGAGCGCAAAGACTATTATCCAGGACACTTATCAGGTGGTCAGCAGCAACGTGCGGCAATTGCAAGAGCACTTGCTGTTGAGCCAGAAGTTATGCTGTTTGACGAACCAACATCAGCCTTAGATCCTGAACTGGTTGGTGAGGTATTAGGGGTTATGAGAGACTTGGCAGAAGAAGGTCGTACTATGTTGGTTGTTACGCATGAAATGGCTTTTGCACGTGATGTCTCCAACCATGTGATGTTCCTACATCAAGGACGAGTTGAAGAACAGGGCAACCCAGCGAAATTGTTCACGGCTCCTGAGTCTGAAAGACTCAAGCAATTTATTTCTTCAATCTATTAGCTAGTATGGTCACTTTTGTGGCTGTTACTTTTACCGCCACAATTAATTAAAGCAACACAACATTATCAAAAAAGTAACATTTCAATCACAGGAGTATGGAAATGAAAAAGTGGTTATTAGTTGCAGCTGTTGCTGCTAGCGCAATGACGGGTATGGCTCAAGCGAAAGAATGGAAAACGGTTCGCTTTGGTATCGAGGGTGCTTATCCTCCATTTAGTTGGACAGAAGCAGACGGCTCTTTGAAAGGGTTTGATGTGGATATGGCTAATGCCTTATGTCAAGAGATGCAAGTCGAATGTAAGATTGTGCCACAAGATTGGGATGGGATTATTCCGTCACTGCTTGCTCGTAAATACGACGCTATCATTGCGGCAATGTCCATTACTGAAGATCGTAAGAAAAAGGTCGATTTTACTGGTAAATACGCGCAAATCCCTAACAAGTTTATTGCGAAGAAAGGTGCAAACCTCGACTTTTCTAAAGAAGGTTTAAAAGGCGTTAAAATTGGTGTGCAACGTGCAACTACACACGATAAATATCTAACAGATAACTACGGTGATGCGGTTGAAATTGTTCGTTATGGTTCATTTGATGAAGCCTACCTTGACCTAGCTAACGGCCGTATTGCAGCTGTATTGGGTGATGCTTCTGCATTAGAAGAAGGCGTGATCAATAAAGCGGGTGGCGAGGCGTATGAATTTGTTGGCCCATCACTCACTGACGCTAAGTGGTTTGGTGATGGAATGGGTATTGCGGTTCGTAAACAAGACAAAGAATTGACCAAAAAACTTGATGCGGCAATCCAATCTTTACGTGACAAAGGCGTTTACAGCACAATTGCAGCTAAATACTTTAACTATGATGTTTATGGTGAATAAGCGATAGCTTTTTCTTCACCAATTCCTAGCTGCTGGCGCCTAGTTCCAGAAGTACCCAGCAGCTAGATTCCTCAGGGACTAGGAACGAATTATGTTGGATTTACAAGGATATGAAGGCTCGATATTTAAAGGGGCGGTATTAACCATAGAAGTGGCCGTTCTATCTTTGATATTGGCAGTGATACTTGGCATGCTCGGAGCGTTGGCAAAGCTTGCACCATATCGTTGGGCAAGGGCGATCGCGACTCTGTATACGACGATTATTCGTGGTATCCCCGACCTCGTATTGATGATGCTTATTTTCTTTGGTGGTCAAATTCTGTTGAATAATAGTCTTTATTCAATTAACGAGTGGTTAAACAATTGGTTTATGGCAAGCGACCCAAGCCATGAATGGACTTCTTACCTACCAGACTACATTGATGTCAGCCCGTTCGTCGCAGGGATACTGACAATCGGTTTTATTTTCGGTGCCTATATGGCTGAAACCTTCCGCGGTGCAATTATGGCGGTTGATAAAGGCGAGTTAGAAGCAGCTAAAGCGTATGGTATGAGTTCTATTTTGGCATTTAGACGCATTTTGCTACCTCAAATGGTCCGCCACGCCTTGCCAGGGTTTGGTAACAACTGGTTAGTTCTGCTAAAAACGACGGCGCTTGTTTCCATCATTGGATTGGAAGACATGGTCCGGGTCAGTTCATTAGCCGCTGGTTCGACGAAAATGCCGTTCACTTTTTATATGGCTGTCTCAGTGATATTCCTTTTCTTTACCAGTGTATCAACCGGCCTACTCAAACTGGTTGAACGTAAGTTCAGCATTCACACGAGGTAAATATGGACTTTTCCCTTATTACTCAAAGTCTGCCTATCTATTTTAGTGGGTTGTGGACAACGGTTTGGCTGGTAGCATTGTCATTGATTATTGGTTTGAGTGTAGCCATACCACTAGCCGTGGCTAGAAACAGCCATAATTACTTTATTAGTATGCCTGCTTGGGCTTATACCTACTTTTTCCGTGGAACACCTTTATTGGTTCAGCTTTATCTCATCTATTACGGCATGGATCAGTTCTTCCCAGTGAAGGATACCCTGTGGGAAAATGCATGGTTCTGTGCACTGGTGGCATTTATATTAAATACATCAGCTTATACCGCAGAAATTATCCGCGGTGCGATTAACGGTTTACCTAAAGGTGAAGTGGAAGCGGCAAAAGCATATGGCATGAGCACATGGAAAACGTACCGTCGAATCATTTTACCTAGTGCACTGCGCCGTGCTTTACCTGCCTACAGTAATGAAGTGGTATTCATGCTACATGGTTCTGCGGTAGCAGGTATTGTGACCATTATGGATTTGACTGGTGCTGCACGTTTGGTCAATTCGCGCTACTACGCGCCTTTTGAATCATTTCTTACGGCGGGGCTGTTTTATATGGGCCTTACGTTTATTATTTTGTTTTGTTTCAAGCAGGCAGAAAAACGCTTTTTGGCATATTTAAGACCGCTCAGTTAATTAAGGTTTAATGAATGAAAAAGAGCGCTTCGAGCGCTCTTTCTGATGGTGATTTAGGAAAAAGTAGACCAGATAGGGGCGTGGTCAGACGGTTTTTCAATGCCCCTTAGCTCATAATCAATGTCGGACTCTTGGCATTTGGCTGCTAAGCTCAAGGTGGCAAGAATCACATCGATACGCAGACCTCTATTATCATCAAAACCTCGAGAACGGTAATCAAACCATGAGAATTGGTCGTTAGTTTCTGGGTGCAATTGACGGAAGGTATCAATCAACCCCCAGTCTTTAAGTGTTTTTAACCATTCGCGCTCTTCCGGTTGAAAAGAACATTTGCCAGTTTTCAACCAACGCTTACGGTTTGGTTCACCAATACCTATGTCTAAATCAATAGGGCTGATATTAATATCGCCCATGACAATGATTTGCTCACTTGGAGAGTGATATTCCGTTAAATAACCCATTAAGTCTTGGTAAAACTGGCGCTTGTATGGGTATTTGGTTTCATGGGCAATATTGTCGCCTTGTGGGAAATAGCCGTTTAATATCGTTACTTTTTCACCTGAATTATCTTCAAATGTCGCGATGATCATTCGTTTTTGATGGTCTTCGTTATCGGTAGGAAAACCTTTTTGAACAGAAATTGGCTGCTTTTTGCATAACATAGCAACACCATAGTGCGCCTTCTGACCATAAAAATAAACGTGGTAGCCCATCGCTTCGACGTCTTCAATTGGAAAGGCTTCATCATGAACTTTGATCTCTTGAAGACCAATGACATCAGGTTGATGTTTATCGATGATAGCTTGTAGCTGATGCAAGCGAGCTCTCAACCCATTGATGTTAAAACTAATGACTTTCATTGCTGATCCTTTCGTTGGTCTGTTAAAGAAGATGTTACCATTTAGAAACGTGAGGACAAGATGAAAACCTAGTAAACAATAAATATGGTAAGCAGCTACTGAGTTCCCTATTGATATTTTTATAAACTTATAATTGATCTCTTGGGTTAATATGGTTAATTTGGTTGAACCATTCACTCTTTAAAAAATTAAGCTGATGCAAACATAGGGATGTTGTATGCGAACACTATCGGTCCAGTGGAAAATTACACTTTTGGCAGGCTTTTGCTTGTTGATTACTTCACTATCACTCATTGGTTTTTCGGTTTATAACGCCGTTAATAACCAATATATTATTAAGCAGCAAAGTTCCGACTCAGTGGCCACTAAGTCACAACAATTACTGCAAACACGTGCATTGCTCAATGCGACCGAAGTGTCAGAATACCTAAGTGAGGCGATGTTCAGAGCAGAAATGCTGGCAGCGAATGCCCTGTTTTTTAAAACCAATACCGAAGAGAACTTTGGCGAAAGTGAAGTACTACGTACGGCACTTGATGAAATGGTCCGTAAGTCAGTTGTGGGTTTCCCAAGTATTCAAGGGGCTTACCTTGTATTTAAACCCGATATGCTCGACGGGGAAGACGCAAACTATGAAAATGCGGCCTATGTAGGTTCAAATGAAATTGGTCGGTTTGCAGCCTATTGGTTAACGGCAGCCAATGGTGGAAATGTTGTTGCTAATGTATTAAGTGAACAAGCGTTAAAAGATGCGAAAGAGAGCGAACGATTTGCTTGTCCATTATCTGATGCCGAAACCTGCATTTCCTCACCAAGAATGATTCAAAATGACGATGGTTCCTTTCTCTCTTCTTCAATCTCTGTGCCTATTTTAATCGACGGCTTGCCGATAGGATTTTTTGGTATTGACCTAGCACTCACTCCATTAGTTGATATTGCTCTAGGTTCCGATCACAACCTTTTTGAAGGTAACGGCAAAGTGTTTATTACCAGCGCAGAAGGCTCGTTGATCGCGAGCGATGATTCATCGCTCACATTAGGTAAGTCATTATCGAGCGCTGTTTTGACGGTTCGGGAAATGCAAGAGTTTCGTGCTAGCCAAAAGGTGCAGGCGAAATGGAGTGATGATGGTCAATGGCTCATAGTTTTTGCTCCAATTAATGTCGCTAACCAAACATGGGGAGTGATATTTGAAATGCCTAAAGCGAGCGTATTGGCAGATGCGAGTCAACTCGATCAAATCATTACTCAGCAAGTAGAGAGAGGCATCCAAACTGAACTGCTGGTGGGTACTATTTTAGTGCTACTTGGTTTAGGTGTTATTGCGTTAAGTGCTGCGAAAATCGTAAAACCAATTAGAGAAGTAGCATTACGTTTACAAGATATTGGTTCAGGAGAAGGGGATTTAACTCAGCGTCTTGTGGTGACGTCACAAGATGAAATTGGTCAACTGGCAAACGGGTTTAATCAGTTCTTAGATAAATTGCAGTCGATCATTCAACAAGTGGTTGAAACGGCGAATCAAGTAGCGCAGACCACAGTTCAAGCACGTAACGCTGCTGTTCAAACACGAAGCAGTAGCGAGTCTCAGTTTAAAGAGATGGATTTAGTCGCCACCGCCTCTGAAGAGATGACGCAAACGGCCAGTCTTGTGGTACAAAATGCTGAAGCTGCGGTTAATGCGGCTTCTCAAGCCAATAGTTCTGCATTGATTGGTCAGGAGGTGATTCGTGCCTCTGAAGCTGAAATGCATAAGCTTGTGGTACGGATGAGCGATGCGGTTCCGGTAGTAGAAGAACTCGCACGCAACAATGCCAATATCACCGAAATTTTATCGGTCATTGAAGGTATTTCAGAGCAAACCAACTTGCTCGCTTTAAACGCGGCAATCGAAGCGGCTCGCGCTGGAGATCAGGGACGAGGCTTTGCAGTGGTTGCTGATGAAGTACGTAACTTAGCGCAACGTACTCAAGATTCGGTCGGAGAGATCCGCCAAGTTATCGAAAAGGTGCAGCAAGGTACGAAAGGGGTCGTCGAGGTTATCCAACAAGGTAATGAATTGGCAAATGGTACGGCTGAGCAAGTGCAGAAAGCAGTTGTCGAGTTAAGTACAGTTTTTGAGTCAATCTCTGCCATTAACGATATGAACAGCCAGATAGTGAAAGCGGCTGAAGAGCAGCAAGCGGTGTCAGGTGAGGTTAATCAAAACTTATCGAATATTCGTGATTTAAGTGCGCAAATACTCGAAAGAGCCGGTGAGTCAGAATCGGTCGGCTCTCAGATCAGTGCGCTTTCTGCTAAGCAGCAGCAATTGGTTGGGCAATTCAAAGTTTAGCGTTAAGCACATTAAGCTAAAAGGAGCGAGTTTTCGCTCCTCAATTTTTATTTGCTTTAATCTTACGCAATAAATCTTGTTGTACGATTTGCATGGCAGCTAGTGCTATCTCTGGCGCGATTTCATTGCTTTCAAGCAAATAAATGAGGTCAACGGCGAGCTTAACCTCTGCGGGGGCGGTGTCTAAAGCTGAGTCCATGTTATTGGTTTTTCTCTCTGAAGGTGATTTGTTTTTCAATTTTTGCTTTTGCTTCTTGGCAACGTTTAAGTCGTTGCTCGGCGGTTATCAATGCCTGTTGTGCTTGTTGCTGATTAAAGGCAGAGGTTTGTCGCAAACTAAGTTCTTTATCTCTGACCATATCCATCAAACGTCGCTCCCACTCTTGGTGCTGTGCAAGCTCTTGATATAAGGCATTAATTGGTTTTCGGTAGTAGCTACTATGCTTGGGTTCGCTTTTTCTAATCGATAGGGTAGAGATTTCTCTTTGTATCGCTGAAATTTGGGCTAGTAAACGTTCGGTCAGATATTCGGCGCGTTGGCTTGTTAAACGATTCGTTTCTTGCTCGCGCATGATGGAATCATAAGTCGACTGTGTTTCCAGCACACAAGGTACTAATAAATGAGCTTTGCAACGAAACAGTCGCTCATCGAATAGAACGTGGTGATGTTCACCGCGAGAACGGTCAACTTGCGCAGCCTGTTGTTTAAGCTCATCGATTAAGGTCTTAAGCTTTGAAAAATGATTCATAAGGTGACAAACCATGCGTCATAGGCGAGTTTAAGCGCGAGAACACTGACCACGCTAACAAATACAGGGCGAATAAATTTAGCCCCAAAGCGAATGGCGGAATGTGCGCCAACAAATGCTCCAGCCATTAAGCAAACCCCCATGGTTAGGCCTAAAACCCAATCGATATGGCCCAATATAGCAAAAGTCACCAATGAGGTAAGGTTACTGGTGAAATTCATCGCCTTTGCCAACCCAGAAGCAAGTAATATATTCAGTCGATACAAAGCCATTGAACTAACGGTCCAGAATGCCCCCGTCCCGGGGCCGGCAAGGCCGTCATAAAACCCTAGTGTTAAGCCTTGAATATATTGTTTCTTATGTAAAGTCGGGCAAGGTTGCGGGCTGACATTTTGCTTCGCATCTGGCGTTTTATGCCAAATCGTATAAACCGCTGCCGCCAAGATAATCAGTGGTAGCACTTTTTGTAGCCAATCGGTACTAATGGCATCAACCGCAAAGGTGCCAATAACCGCACCAATAAATGTCGCCACAAAGGCTCGTAGCCAGCAGCGAGGTTGGAATAGTTTTTTGCGGTAGTAGGTGAAAGCTGCGGTCGATGAAGCAAAGGTAGCGGCTAGCTTATTAGTACCCAATGCAATGTGTGGTGGTAGACCAATAGACAGCAATGCAGGTACGGTTAGCATGCCGCCCCCGCCTGCGATAGCATCAATAAACCCCGCCACAAAGGCGACGAGTGCTAATACAACCAACATGGTTGGTTCAACAAGTTCCATGAATAAAATAGGCCCTAAGTTATTGGATAAAAAGGCGCAACCTTGAAGCCTTAATTAATATTCGATATTTCGTTTAAAGGGTGGCAAAGAGTCGAGTAGTGACTTGCCATAGCGTTTGGATACAATGCGTCGGTCAAGAATGACGATTCTACCAGAATCTCTTTCTTTACGCAGCAATCTCCCCGCTGCTTGAATCAGCTTTTTGCTGGCCTCTGGCACGGTAATTTGCATAAAAGAGTTTCCTCCCCGCTTTTCAATATATTCTGCATGTGCTTGCTCGACTGGCGAAGTCGGAACAGCAAAAGGTATTTTAGTGATCACCAAGTTTTCTAGCAGTTCCCCTGGTAAGTCCAAACCTTCCGAAAAGCTACTCGTCCCAAATAACACACTTGTTTTTGCACACTGCACTAGCATTTTATGTTTATTTAGAATTTCTGAGCGCGATGAATCGCCTTGTATTTGTAAGGCCCAGCCTTTTTTTACAAAATCGGCTGCCAGTTTTTCTGCTACTTCACGCATTTGCCAATAAGAGGCAAACAATACCAAGTTAGCTTTACCATCGGTAATAAATTCCGGTAAACGTTCGACAAGATAATCAGTAAATTCTTTGGCCTGCGGCTCGACACGCATAGTAGGGATCAACAACTCAGCTTGACCTTGGTAGTTAAAAGGAGATGCTAATGCCAAAAAGCGTGTGCCGTCTTCAGCTTTTTCGCTGACCCCCGCTTGTATGCAGAAGTAGCTAAATGAATTGAGTGCTCGCATCGTCGCTGAGACTAAAATAGCGCCTATGCAACGGCTCCAAATTTGCTTATCCAGTTGCCAACCGATTTCAAGGGGCGAAACACTAACAACAAAGTCACCGTCTCGTTCTGGGTGTAGCTCTAGCCAGCGAGCTAAGGGGGCTCCTTTTTCTCGTTGAGGTTCAGCCATTAATGCCCAAACTTGTGCCAAGTTATCTAATCTTTGACTATAAAAACCGAGTTCAGTCAATGCTGGCTCGGCAATTCTGGCGGCTAGCTCGCCTTCCTTTACGCGCTCTCCAATAAGGTCCGCTATTTTTGCGAGCGATTGATTCGCTTTTTGTGAGAGTTTTTTTAGATCTTTTGATTCGGTTTCAAGCCATTGTGGAAGTTCACCGTGCTCGAATCGATAGCGTTTTTCTACAAATTGTTCAGGAACAAACTGTTTCGCGAGTTGGTTTAAGCTTGGGATCAACTGTTGAATGGATTCTTGTAGCTCGTTTCTAAAACGAGCCACTCGTCTTTCTTCTGCCAAACTAGCAAACTTGGTGACCGACTGGTTGAGCTTTTCCAACCAACTTGCTGCCCCTTTTAAACTGGCCGATGCCGATGCATGGTCACGGGCCACGTGAGGCAGGTGATGCGCTTCATCAAAAATATAAATAGTATTTTCAGGCTCGGGCAGAATAACGCCACCTCCTAGATCAGCATCAGCCATCACTAAACTGTGGTTTGCGATGATGACATCAGCTTTATCGAGCTCTGAGCGGGCTTTTTGAAAAGGGCAATCCCTGTGACCTGGGAAACTACCATTACAACTATGCTTATCGCTAACAATTAAACGCCACAGTTCATCTTTTATCGCCTTTGGCCATGAATCTCTATCGCCATCCCATTTACCTTTGGTCAATCTGTCGTACATCGTGGCTAAAAGATCGATATCTTTTTTCTGCGGTTTGGTTTCGAAAAGCGCAATTTGGCTTTCATCTGCGCCACATGCTACCGCCAGTTTTTCAGCGCAGCAGTAACGTTGTCGACCTTTTGCCAAAATAAAAGAAAATTCGCGGTCAGTAATACGGCGAAATAGAGGTAAGTCTTTACTAACCAACTGTTCTTGTAGTGCAACAGTTGCCGTTGAGATCACAACTTTTCTATTGTTTAACACCGCAACAGGGATGGCCGCCATTAAATAAGAGAGTGATTTACCAATACCAGTACCAGCTTCCGCAACCAAAATACGATTTGATTTGTGATATGAACCACAAAGTGTCTTAGCGATTTCTGCGACTAGAAAGTTTTGGCCACGACGAGGAATGAAATTTTCCAATTGAAATTGCAGTTTTTGATAACTGGTGCGAATGGATTGTTGGATTTTGGTAGTAAGCATAATGGGACCTAAATTGCGGAAATTCGATGGTAGCACACTTTGCTAAAGTATACGCAGTTCACGAAATCGTATGCTTTTCAATTAAATCTAGACCTTCTTCACAAAAAAAAACTGAACCTTCCGGAACTTATATTTATTTTAGGTTGTGAAACATATAAAACTACGTCAGGGCTTTAATTGTGGTTTTTTGTTCTAAATAATGAGACAAAATACCACTTTATTGGTCAATAAATCTAATGATGAATTTTTATTATCATTTATATTTAGTGATGTTTATGGTTGTAGCTTACTCGTATTTTTATGAAAAACACGCTCAAGGCATTGTTTTTAAATGATTTTATAAAAAATTAGGCTTGTTTTTTAGGATATTTGACATAAAGGATAATCTTTTGCAATCTAGCTATCGAGATTTAATGGCGGTGACGAACTAAATTGAAATTTAGAAGTTGCCATCAAAAACAACATAAGGGAACCGGACAAGGAATTCCCACACTAAGAAAAGGCAGTGGATTATTATGAAAAAGACTCTATTAGCATTAGCAGTTATGGCTGCAGCTGGTTCAGCTCAAGCTGGCATCGAAGTTTACAATAACGAAGGTGTTACTGTTAACCTAAAAGGTGATATCGAAGTTGTTTATGTTCAAGCAATTGCTGAGAATTCTGAATTCAAACAAGAAATCCAAGATGCAGATTTTGGCTTTGATGTACGTTACGCTATTAACGATGATCTACAATTCGGTGGTTACTGGGAATTTGATGGTGCATCAAGTGATGTTACTAAAGGTACCAGCAAAACTGCTAACGTAGGTGATGCTTATGTCGCACTTTACTCTCAATCTATGGGTTCTATCAAAGTAGGCCGTACTTGTGGTGCTCTTGATGATGCAGGTGTAGGCTCAGATTACCAATTTGGTGCTGATTCATTCTTTAGCAACGGAAGTTCTTTCTGTAGCGATGAAATGATTCGTTATGATTTAGACAAAGGCATGTTCTACGGTACAATTGCTTATGCTCAAGATAAAAATGAGAACCTTAAAGCAGAAGTAAATGGTGTTAAAGATGTTTTAGCAATTGGTAAAGATGGTTCTTATATTGATGCTAAACTAGGTTTACGCGTTGCAGATTTTGATTTTACGGTATCTTATGGTGATGCAGATGCAGCTGCAATTAAAGCGGATGAGTCGCTATTAGCACTAGAAGCACGTTATGCAGGTATTGAAAATACTAACCTAGCTGTAGCTTATTATACCATTGATGGTGATATGGCTAACCCTGGAACTGACGTTAAACGTGATAATATCTATCTAACTGCTGATTATACGTTTGAGAAGTGGTTGTTTGCTGTTGGTTACAACATGGCGAGCACTGATGTGGTAAATTCTAAAGATGTTGACACTTGGTTTGTTAACGCTGGTTACGCATTAGCGCCAAACACAACAGCATACGTAGAAGTGGGTGGCAACGATGCTGACAACACTGACACTGGTGTAGCTCTTGGTGTTAAAGCAAGCTTCTAATCATAGAATATGATTCAAGTTTTCAAGGCCACCCTTCGGGGTGGCTTTTCTTTTTCCATCATATTATTCAAAAATATCCATCAAACTTTCAGCATTCTGTTTGCTTTGTTAAAGATAAAACAGCGTGTTAGTGGTATCTTGAGCAAAAGGATTAATTCAAGGAGTCAGTTTTTGTGAAAAAAATAAAAGTGCTTTCATTTGCTCTTACGGCATTGGCTTTTTCTGTCAATGCAGCAACGCTAATTCCAGCCAAAGGCGTTTCTATTTTGTATATCAATGGCCAAAATGCGCAGTCAAAGATTGGTAAAAATGAAATACAGTCAGGCACCAATCAGCTTATCGTTCGCATGGATAAAATCCTAGGTAAGGGTAGCAATGGTTCGGTGTTTACTTCAGACCCTTATGTGTTGACCTTTGAGGTTAATGGCGATGAAGTGAAAGTAAACCATCCAATCGCTCGCAGTGTTGCAGAAGCCGAAATGGTATTTAAAAGTGAAAACCCACAGTGGCGCATAGAACAAGACAATCAACCGCTTGCTTATATGCAAGACCAATTACAAGGTAAGAAAGGTTTGCTTCCATTTATGGGGCTTGATGGATTAGTCGCTGATTACAACAAAGCTCAAGGTATTAACTTTGTTGATGGTGTGCTAATGACGACAGCGCCTGCTGTTACAGTGGCAAGTGCTAGCTCGGTAGAGACTAAACCGCTAGAGCAAGTAAGCAGTGAACAAGCTAGTTCTTATATAAATGCAGAGAGCCAAAATTTAGAACAACTCAAAGCGTGGTATTTAAAATCATCCTCGCAAGAACGCAAAACGTTCCGTAAGTGGATGATCGACCAAGAATAATCGTCCTCAATCATTAAAACGCCAAACTAGAGAGTTTGGCGTTTTATCTTTTAAGCACAACATTTTTTAAATTTTTTGCCGCTGCCACATCGGCACGGGTCATTTCTGCCAATTTTGCTTTGCTGGTATTGCTCAGGAAATTGACCATCGATATAAAACCAAAGGCCATTGTGTTTGATAAAACGAGAACGCTCTTCTAAGCAAAATTGCTGGTTATCTTGCTCAAAGTAAGCTTTAAAATGGACAAAACCTTCATCGGCATGGCTGCCTGATTTTGCTTCAACAACCTTCAAACCACACCAGTTACTATTTATCGACTGTTCGATTTCAGTGCGCTGGCGTTCTGCATGACAGTTAGGGTGGTAAGTTGTGATAACAAAATCGACTAAACCAAGTACATGTGCACTGTAACGTGCGCGCATTAGTTGCTCGGGGTGAATGGCTAAGGAGTGGTCGCCATGAATGGGCTTACAGCATTTTTCATAACTGGCGGCATTGCCGCAGTAACAGGTTGTCATTTCAATCTCTACAATTGGGCTTACACAATGCAGAAGTGTAGAGATTAACAAGTGAAGTGTCTAGAACATGCCTCGATTGAGAGCATACAACCTGATTATGCGCTGGCTGTACATAACTCTGTTGCCCATTTAACCGCTTCATCATAGCAAGCAGCAATATCTTCATCGCTCAATTGTAGCTGCTGTGCAATTTGAGTAACAGTATCCCACTGTGCGTGTTCATAAGCTTTTGTGAGGTTAAGAAGTTGGCCTAACACACCTTCACCTTGAGTAAGCGCTAACTTGACCTCTTCTTCAATCGGTATCTCGTCTATTATGCTTTCGAGTGATTGATCAAGTAGGCTATCTAGTAGCGAAAACATACCGGTCAAAAAGCCTGCACCGGGCGCTAAGGTCAATTTAGCTTTTACTGCAATGAGTTCACAATAACGTGCTCGTTGAATAGATAAACCATAAAGATGGTCAGGTTTTGACTCTTGGGTAGAAGCTATCGCGACTAAAGAAACAAACTTACGTAAACGTTGCTCTCCGAGGTACACCAAAGCTTGCTTAAATGAATGTATTTTTGCACACACCATTGCCGATGAATTAACAAAGGTTAAAAGCTTATATGACAGTGTTACATCAATAGCGACCAAACTTTCGATGGCTGAATAGTCGAGCTCCTCTTTTGCTATTTCTTTAAATAGCTGAACGACGGTCAGAAACGAGGGCTCTAGTGCTTTACGCTGTAGTAATTCTGGCTTGCTAAAGAAATAGCCTTGAAAGTATTTAAAACCAGCAAATTTTGCCTGTTCAAATTCTTGGTATGTTTCTACCTTTTCCGCTAGGAATGCAATTTTAGTTGCGCCTAACTTCTTAATAAAAAGTTTCGCCTTTTCAATCGGTATTACTCGAATATCAAATTTTATAATAGAAACATAAGGGAAGAAGGGTAGCCATTCTTTGCGCGGAACAAAATCATCTAACGCAATCTGGTAGCCTAAATGGGCAATTTTTTTGATCGCTTCTAGTAATTCTGCAGTGGGTTCGCAGTCCTCTAACACTTCCACAACTAGGCTATTTACTGGAAAGAGTGTAGGGATTTGATTGATGAGACTTTGGTAAGGAAAATTAACAAACCCTAAGCGATTACCGAGGGTCTCGTAATGGGTCGATAAAAAATGGTCAGACAACAAACGACTGGTCGCTAGCTCAGGGTCAATATCCGGAAATGTATTTTTTGGCCCATCCCTAAAAAGTAATTCATAACCTATAGTTTGACGATCACTATTTAGTATTGGTTGCCTAGCAACATACGAATATTTCAATGCGAGACTCTTTTGGTTATTGATGATTACAACAGTAGCGAGTATAACTGAAATTGTAACTTTTAATTGCAACAATAACGCTACAAGATGTGACGAATTTCTAACTATCTGATTTAAACTGTCGGGTTTCAAGTTTAAAGCCATTATCAGCATAGACTAAGACTGAGCCTTGAGTATGCCAGTCACCAAGCACAATCCGCGTTGTTTCTTTATTTAATTGTTTTGTGTGATGAATGTCAGGTCGATGGGTATGGCCGTGGATCATTAAATCGACATTATGCTTACGCAACACATAATCGACCTCTGAAAGCGTAACATCCATAATATCAAGTGATTTCATTTGTTTATCACTATTAATGTCAGATTGAACTTTGCCAACAATACGCATTTTTAACGAAAAAGGTAATCGGTTGAAAATCCACTGTAACCAAGGTTGGTGTACTTTCTTGCGATACTGTTGGTATTTTATGTCTTGAGTGCACAAGGTGTCACCATGCAATACCACCGCTTTTGTGCCATACAGGTTGATAACGTGCTCTTCATCGAGAAGGATAATGCCCGTTTCTTTTGCAAAACGCTTCCCGAGTAAAAAATCTCGATTACCTTGAGTAAAATAACAAGGGATGCCTCGACCTGTAAGACGGCTAAATTCAGCTTTTATTTGATCCGCAAAAGGGGAGTCATCATCATCGCCAATCCAAAATTCGAATAGATCACCAAGCACGTACAATGCATCGGCATAAATCGCTTCTTCGCGCATAAAACGTACAAAACAGTCGGTGATATCGTGGCGAAAAGGGCTAAGGTGTAAATCAGAAATAAATAGTGTATGCATAATTAAAATTAAGGAGCGCCAAGCGCTCCTTCTACCGTTACTCTTCGATGGTCGTGCTAGTGATGAATACTTCTTCTAGCGGTACATCTTGGTGCATACCCATAGAGCCAGTGCTAACGCCTTTAATCTTATTTACGATGTCCATGCCTTCGATTACTTCGCCAAATACACAGTAACCCCAACCATCTAAGCTTTCTGAGCGGAAGTCCAAGAAGGTGTTGTTGTTCACGTTAATAAAAAATTGAGAACTTGCCGAATGCGGTTCCATGGTACGAGCCATTGCTAGCGTACCGATTTTGTTGCTCAAGCCGTTATTCGCTTCATTTTTAATTGAAGCGCGAGTTGCTTTCTCTTTAAGGCCTGAGGTCATGCCACCGCCTTGGATCATGAAACCATCGATAACACGGTGAAATAGGGTGTTATCGTAAAAACCGTCACGGCAGTACTGTAGAAAGTTTGCGCTTGTCTCTGGTGCTTTTTCTTCATTAAGTTGAATTTTAATATCACCAAAATTCGTGTGAAGGATGATCATGATGGTTACCTTATATCTATTTTTATTGAAGCACGGATTTTAACTGAACTTTCGACACATTCAAATCAACAAATCTGTTTGTTGTTGGGAATAATCGTCGAGATTAAGGATGACCTAACTAGGAGAGAGTTGTTATACTGTGAAACTGTTTTAGTTCAAACCGTTATTAGATAGAGATCATGCTGAAAATATATAACTCACTCACAAGGCAAAAAGAGGAATTTAAACCCATCAATGCTAACAAAGTTGGCATGTATGTCTGTGGAGTCACCATATACGATCTCTGTCATATTGGTCATGGTCGTACCTTTGTTTCTTTTGATGTGGTTTCACGTTACTTGCGCTATTTAGGTTATGACTTAACGTTTGTACGTAATATTACTGACATTGATGACAAGATCATCAAACGTGCGGCAGAAAATGATGAATCTTGTGAGTCACTTACAGAGCGTTTAATCGCTGATATGCATGCCGACTTCGATGCACTGAATATGAAGCGCCCTGATGTTGAACCAAGAGCAACGGGCTACATTCAAGAAATTATTGAACTGGTTGAACGTTTGGTCGAACAAGGCTTTGCTTATGTCGCAGATAATGGCGATGTAATGTTCGAAGTTAGCAAGTTTGATGAATATGGTAAGTTATCGAAACAAGATTTAGATCAGCTGCAAGCTGGTGCTCGTGTTGATGTTGAATTAGCAAAACGTAGTCCACTGGATTTTGTGCTGTGGAAAATGTCTAAACCAGGCGAGCCAACATGGCAATCGCCATGGGGAGATGGTCGTCCTGGATGGCATATTGAATGTTCTGCAATGAACTCGGCGATTTTGGGTAATCATTTTGATATTCATGGTGGTGGCTCTGACCTTCAGTTTCCGCACCACGAAAACGAGATCGCTCAATCATGCTGCGCACACGATACTACTTATGTGAACACATGGATGCACAGCGGTATGGTGATGGTTGACCGCGAGAAAATGTCTAAATCACTCGGCAATTTCTTCACCATTCGTGATGTTTTGGCTCATTATGACCCTGAAACGGTTCGTTATTTCTTGATGTCTGGCCACTACCGCAGTCAACTCAACTACAGTGAAGAGAACTTGAAACAAGCGCGAGCGTCATTAGAACGCCTATATACCGCGTTAAGAGGCCTTGACCTTTCAGTCGCTGTTGCTGGTGGTGATGAGTATGTTAGCCGCTTCGCTACTGCGATGAATGATGACTTTAATACGCCTGAGGCTTATTCAGTGTTGTTCGATATGGCACGCGATATCAACAAGCTAAAAACGGAAGATCTTCATCAAGCAAGCCAACTAGGTACATTAATGCGTGAGTTGGCTGACGTAATAGGTATTTTGCATCAAGACCCTGAGGTTTTCCTTAAAGGGGATGCCGGTGATGATGAACAAGCGGCTGAGATCGAAGCCTTGATCAAATTACGTAACGACTCTCGTGCAGCTAAAGATTGGGCAAACGCAGACTTAGCGCGCGATAAACTCAATGAATTGGGAGTCATCCTTGAAGATGGGCCAAGTGGTACAACGTGGCGTCGTAAATAATTACGTTCGTTAATGTATTGAAAATGGGCTTAAACTTCGTAAGTTAAGCCCATTTTTATTGTTAGTAGTAGCAAGCGTTGTTTACGAAAAAAGGTATTCATGTCAATTATTTTGGGGATAGACCCAGGTTCGCGTATTACGGGCTATGGAGTGATTCAACAGCAAGGTCGCTACCTATACTATTTAGGTAGTGGTTGTATCCGTACCTCTGAAAAACAACTTCCCGGACGTTTAAAACAAATTTATGCTGGCGTCAGTGAGATCATCACTCAGTTTCAACCTGATGTATTCGCTATTGAGCAAGTCTTTATGGCAAAAAACGCAGATTCAGCTCTTAAACTAGGGCAAGCCAGAGGAAGCGCCATTGTTGCCGCGGTGAATGCCGATCTACCTGTCTATGAATATGCCGCAAGGCTTATTAAGCAAGCGGTCGTTGGCACGGGTGGGGCAGATAAATCTCAAGTCCAACACATGGTTCAACATATGCTGAAATTATCAGCGAAGCCGCAAGCGGATGCGGCCGATGCGCTTGGGGTTGCTATCTGTCATGCCAATACTAATAAAACGCTGATAGCATTAGCAGGCCAAGCAACTAGCGCTAAAAAAGGCCGTTATCGCTGATAACTCAGTGCATTCCGGGGTGGTTTTTCTACTGGCTATCCATCCAGTTATTTATTATTATCTCAGTTCATTAACCCTATTCTCAAAGGAATTTCCTGTGATTGGACGTCTTCGCGGCATTCTAATTGAAAAACAGCCCCCCGAGTTACTGATTGAAGTTGCTGGTATCGGCTATGAAGTTCAAATGCCCATGAGTTGCTTCTACGAATTGCCTCAAGTCGGTGATGAAGCGATCATCTATACTCATTTTGTCGTACGTGAAGATGCACAACTTTTGTATGGATTTAACACAGTGAAAGAACGTGCTTTATTTAGAGAAGTTATTAAAGCCAATGGCGTAGGACCTAAATTGGGTTTAGGAATACTTTCGGGTATGACGGCGAGCCAGTTTGTTGCTTGTGTTGAACGTGAAGATATATCCACATTAGTGAAATTGCCTGGGGTCGGTAAGAAAACGGCAGAACGTTTAGTTGTTGAAATGAAAGACCGTCTTAAAGGCTGGGGAGCGGAAGATCTTTTCACACCGGCAAGCGATGCTGCACCAATGGATGTCCACCGCCCAGAATCTGTGACTCAAAATGCAGAAGAAGAGGCGGTTAGCGCGCTACTTTCTTTGGGATATAAGCCACAACAAGCTTCGAAGGTTGTTTCACAAGTGGCCAAGCCTGATATGACAAGTGAAGCGTTGATTAAAGAAGCCTTGAGAGCAATGGTATGATTGAAGCTGATCGCTTGATTGCTCCAAATAGCCCTATCCCAAAAGACGAAGAAATTATTGATCGCGCAATACGTCCTAAAAGACTGGCGGATTATCGTGGCCAAGACCACGTGCGTGATCAAATGGAAATTTTCATCAAAGCTGCACAATTGCGCAGTGAAGCATTAGATCACCTATTAATTTTTGGCCCTCCAGGTCTTGGTAAAACTACATTAGCTAATATTGTGGCAAACGAGATGGAAGTGAATATTCGTACTACCTCGGGTCCAGTGTTAGAGAAAGCGGGTGATTTAGCGGCTTTGTTGACCAATCTTGAAGAGAACGATGTACTATTCATTGATGAAATCCATCGCTTGAGTCCTATGGTTGAGGAAGTATTGTATCCGGCAATGGAAGACTACCAACTCGACATCATGATCGGTGAAGGCCCGGCTGCACGCTCCATAAAAATCGATCTCCCTCCTTTTACTTTGATCGGCGCGACAACGCGGGCCGGTTCACTCACTTCACCGTTGCGCGACCGTTTTGGCATTGTTCAGCGACTTGAGTACTACAACATTGCAGATTTACAACATATTGTTCAACGAAGCGCCGATTGTTTAGGGTTATCAATGGAATCTGAGGGGGCGCTTGAAGTTGCAAGACGTGCTCGTGGCACGCCTCGTATCGCTAACCGTTTGCTAAGACGTGTTCGTGACTATGCTGAAGTCAAAGGCAATGGTCACATCTGTGTCGATACGGCTGACAAAGCCCTGAATATGCTGGATGTGGATAGCCAAGGTTTTGACTATATGGATCGTAAGCTGCTTCTTGCAATCATTGATAAATTCGGTGGGGGTCCCGTAGGCCTAGATAACCTAGCCGCTGCAATCGGTGAGGAAAAAGATACGATTGAAGATGTACTTGAACCCTTTCTTATTCAGCAAGGCTATTTACAGCGGACACCGAGAGGACGCATTGCAACTGATCGCGCTTATCTACATTTCGGAATTGAGAAATAAGTTTACAATTTTGGTTTCTTTTTGTTTTCGAAGGCAAAATTGTGACTTAAATAGCATTTATCAAATCCCATATTTCTTTCAAGAGTTAATATACGTACCAAATTGTTAATTCATTATTGCTATTTTCTTATGGTATTTACCTAAAAATTACAACATATGTGACATTTGATTGATCCAGATCAGGTTGTTTGTTTTGTGTGCAGGTGTGTATTGTAAAAATTGATGTAAATCAAGGCTTTTTTCTCCTATAAATTTTTTGAAACAATCACTGTTTAGCAGTAATATTAGTTCTAGCTATATTAGCTGACGCTTAACAATTAACTAACCATAACGATACATGCTTGCAACAAATCAATGTTATTTTTCAACACCTACTGAGTTTGTTTAATATTAGATGATTTGTTTTTGCAATGTATGTCAAAAGTGTCATTCAGCCGGCACAAAGGAGTTACCATGATTGACGTAGTTGATCTATCGCGGTTGCAGTTTGCACTCACAGCGATGTATCACTTCCTGTTCGTTCCATTGACTCTAGGTATGG
Source organism: Vibrio sp. S12_S33 (assembly GCF_963889785.1). Classification (NCBI taxonomy): domain Bacteria; kingdom Pseudomonadati; phylum Pseudomonadota; class Gammaproteobacteria; order Vibrionales; family Vibrionaceae; genus Vibrio; species Vibrio sp. S12_S33. The sequence continues at coordinate 51,892 of NZ_CAWPQZ010000012.1, forward strand.
CTTTTCTTTTAGCCATCATGGAATCTTTGTATGTAATGACCGATAAGCAAATCTATAAGGACATGACAAAGTTCTGGGGTAAGCTTTTTGGTATTAACTTCGCTCTAGGTGTGGCCACCGGCCTTACGATGGAGTTTCAGTTTGGTACGAACTGGTCGTACTATTCCCACTATGTAGGTGACATTTTTGGCGCCCCTCTTGCAATTGAAGCTCTTGTAGCCTTCTTCTTGGAATCAACCTTTGTTGGTTTGTTCTTTTTCGGGTGGGATAGACTTTCAAAACGTCAACACTTAGCCGTGACTTGGTTGGTTGCACTGGGCTCTAACTTCTCCGCGCTTTGGATTCTGATTGCGAACGGATGGATGCAAAACCCTGTTGGTGCTGAATTCAACTTCGAAACTATGCGCATGGAAATGGTGAGCTTTGCGGAAGTTGTATTTAACCCTGTTGCACAGGTGAAATTTGTTCACACGGTTGCTTCTGGTTACACCACGGGTGCAATGTTCATTCTAGGCATCAGTTCTTACTACCTATTAAAAGGTCGTGATGTTGCGTTTGCTCGTCGTTCATTTGCTATCGCAGCCTCATTTGGTATGGCGGCTATCTTGTCTGTTATCGTGCTTGGTGATGAATCAGGTTACGAAGTAGGCGAAGTGCAAAAAGTGAAACTCGCTGCTATTGAAGCTGAGTGGCACACTGAACCTGCGCCAGCGGCTTTCACTTTATTTGGTTTACCAAATCAAGACGAAATGCACACCGACTATGCGATTAAAATTCCTTATGTGATGGGTATTATCGCCACCCGTTCGCTTGATACGGAAGTCACTGGCTTACGTGACTTACGCGATGAACACGTTGATCGCATCCGTAATGGTATGTATGCCTATGAGCTACTTGAAAAGCTGCGTGCGGGTGAAAAATCTCAAGCGAATATGGATGCGTTTGATGAAGTGAAAGGTGACTTGGGTTACGGCTTACTTCTTAAGCGTTATACCGACAAAGTGACTGACGCGACTGAAGAGCAAATCCAAGCGGCCGCCGATGATTCAATTCCGACTGTGTGGCCTCTATTCTGGTCATTCCGCCTGATGGTCGGTGTTGGTTTTGTGATGTTGTTTGTGTTTGGTGCGGCATTTGTTCAAACATGTCGTCAAAAAATCGAACAAAAACAATGGGTACTTAAAGCGGCGCTGTTCAGTATTCCGCTACCGTGGATTGCGATTGAAGCGGGTTGGTTTGTTGCTGAATATGGCCGTCAGCCATGGGCTGTTGGTGAAATATTACCGACTAATATCGCTGCTTCAGCGCTAACTCTTGGCGAATTATGGACTTCACTGTTTGCTATTCTTGCACTTTACACAGTGTTCTTGATTGCCGAAGTCTACCTGATGGTGAAATTTGCTCGTAAAGGGCCTAGCAGCCTAAAAACTGGCCGTTACCATTTTGAGCAAAATGCAAACTCTGTTGAAGACAAAGTTAGCCGCCAAGTAGAAGCATAGGCAGGGAGATACGATTATGTTTGATTACGAAATTCTGCGACTAATCTGGTGGGTGCTTATTGGCGTGCTGCTTGTTGGTTTTGCGATTACCGATGGTTTTGATATGGGCGTTGGCGCTCTTGTACCAATTATCGGTAAAAATGATAGCGAACGCCGAGTAATGATTAATTCTATTGCTCCGCACTGGGATGGTAACCAAGTTTGGCTTATCACTGCTGGTGGTGCGCTATTTGCAGCTTGGCCTTTGGTTTATGCAACATCATTCTCTGGGTTCTACTTAGCGATGATCGTAACCCTAGCAGCGTTATGGTTGCGTCCGATTGGTTTGGACTACCGTTCAAAAATTGAAGATCCAAAATGGCGCAGCACTTGGGATATTTGTATTTCAATCAGTGGTTTTGTTCCGCCAATTATCTTTGGTGTAGCGTTTGGTAACCTACTTCAAGGTGTACCATTCCAATTGAATGATTTCTTGATGCCGACATACCATGGTTCATTCTTTGGTTTGTTGAACCCATTCGCACTACTTTGTGGCTTGGTTAGCTTATTCATGATTGTGCTACAAGGTGCAACGTGGTTACAGATGAAAACGACCGATTCAGTTCATGTGCGCGCACGCAATGTTGCACAGCTGATGGGCTTGCTGGTTGTGGTTACTTTTGTCGCCGCAGGCTTTTGGATTCAGAATATCGATGGCTATGTGATTACAAGTGTGATTGACACTAGCGCAGCATCGAATCCTTTAAACAAAGAAGTGATTCGTGAAGCTGGCGCATGGATGGCTAATTTTGAAGCTTATCCATTGTTGTGGGCTGCGCCTGCTTTAGGTGTTGTGATGCCATTAATTGCCGTGCTGGCTTCTCGCTTTGAAAAAGGTGGTATTGCCTTCTTGGCTTCTAGTTTGGCGAATGCGGGTGTTATTTTCACCGCTGGTTTTGCTATGTTCCCGTTCATTATGCCTTCAAGCTTAGTACCAAGTAATAGCTTGACGATGTGGGATTCGACTTCAAGTGAGCTAACACTGAACTTGATGACTGCAGTAGCTTTTGTGATGGTTCCTATCATCCTGGGTTATACGACATGGACTTACTACAAGATGTTTGGTCGTCTTGACAGCAAGTTCATCGAAGAAAACAAAAACTCACTTTACTAAGGAGCGATAGATATGTGGTATTTCGCATGGATTCTAGGTGTACTGCTAGCTTGTGCATTTGGTATCATCAACGCTCTTTGGTTAGAGCATACAGAAATGATGGACAAAGACAGTGAGTAAACTTGCTTTGCAAGTGACTCAGCTTCATCAGCTAACTGACAAGACCTCATTAAGGGTCTTGTCATTGGTGTTAGGCTTTTATCATGTTGCGATGGTGATGTGGGACCCGGAACAATATTCTCATAGTATTGGTGGGTTCAACGCCATTATCAGCCCCTTGCTGATTTGGGCATTGTGCTCAAGCATGGTGTTTGGGGTTGGCTTTAAGCCTCGTAAATGGGTTTGGCAACTGTTGTTTAGCCCTTATATCTCTCTTTCAATATTAACCTACCTAACGGTTGTTAGGCTGGTTTGATAGATGCACTTCCAATTTGAAGCTTTAGCTGCAAGTGGGAAGAGGATAGCAGAGCAGATATTACTTATGTCTAGGCATTGATTCAGTGCCGATTAAATATCCACATTAGTGCTGTCTCTTTGAGGCAGCACTAATTTTTTGTATCCATTCTAAGAAAAGTCTATTCAATCCTTGTACTAACAATAACGAGTTGCGTTATAGTAACGAACTCAATCTGTATATGTATTGGAATGTTTGTGCAAAATACAGCCTCGGGCTTTCAATGGCCTGTAACCATTTATTATGAAGATACTGATGCCGGTGGTGTCGTGTATCATTCAAACTATCTTAAGTTCTTTGAACGTGCGAGAACCGAACTGCTCCGCTCTATTGGTGTCTCTCAGCATACTCTTCTTACTCAGAATATTGGTTTTGTCGTCAGACATATCGACATCGATTTTCTACGAGGGGCTCGTTTAGATGATATGCTGAATGTTGTAACGAACATTTCTGAGCTGAAAAAAGCTTCTCTGACATTCTGTCAAGAGCTTGTCAATCCTGAAGGTAAAGTGTTGTGTAAAGCCATGGTTAAGGTAGCATGTGTCGACAATCAGAGCATGAGGCCCAAGGCGATGCCTCAATCAATAATTTTGGAGTTAACACCTAGTGACCGCTGATATTTCAATTTTTGATCTGTTTTTGCAAGCTAGCATATTAGTAAAAATGGTGATGCTTATCCTTTTAGGTATGTCTATTGTCTCATGGGCGATGATCATCAAGCGCAGCAAAATTCTTTCTCAAGCAGAGAAACGTGCAGATTCGTTTGAAGATAAGTTTTGGTCTGGAACTGATTTATCTTTAATTTACCAAGATGTGAAAAAGCGCAAAGATGAAATTTCAGGTACTGAAGAAATTTTTTATTCAGGTTTCACTGAATTTGCGCGTTTACGTAAAACCAATGCAGCCTCACCAGACTTCATCATGGAAGGAACTGGCCGAGCGATGCGTGTTGCTGTTGCGCGCGAAGTGGATGAATTGGAAACTAGCTTGCCATTTTTAGCCACCGTTGGCTCTATCAGCCCATACATTGGCCTTTTTGGTACGGTATGGGGGATTATGCACTCATTCATTGCGTTAGGTGAAGTCAAGCAGGCGACACTTGCTATGGTTGCCCCAGGTATCGCTGAAGCTCTGATCGCAACCGCTATGGGCCTATTTGCTGCAATACCAGCGGTGATGGCTTACAACCGATTAAGCAATAAAGTGAGCAAGTTAGAGCATAACTACGCGACATTTTCAGAAGAGTTTCACAGTATTCTTCATCGCCAAGCTATGGCGGGTAGGGAATAAACCATGGTGGGTTATCAGCGTAAAAAACGCAAATTGACCGCAGAAATTAATGTTGTGCCATACATCGACGTGATGTTGGTGTTACTGATTATTTTTATGGTGACCTCGCCATTTGTGACACAGGGTGTCGATGTCGAGCTACCTAAAACCTCTGCTGCAAAGCCAGCATCCGAACTTGCTGGGGATAGCGATAGCAGCTTTATTATCGTAGAGATAGATAAAGAAGGTAATTTAGGGCTTAGCGTCAATGATGAAGAGGTTCAAAGAGGCTTGTCATTGCAGGATGTTATTGTTCGAGTCAAAGCTGAACTCTCACTAAAACCAAACTCACCTGTTGCTGTGGGCGGTGATGCAGCAACGCCCTATGCGGAAGTCGTACTAGTTTTAGATGAATTGAGTCGCGCAGGTATTCCGAAAGTGGGTCTACTAACCGATATAAAGGGATAGTTCGTACTGTTCATGAAAGATAATAAGTCCAAAAACAACGACTACAAAAAGCCAATCATCATTTCCACTATTTTGCATGTGGTTCTGATCGTTGTTTTGTTGTGGGGCACTGATTTCACATTATCGAAACCTGAACCAACGGGACAAATGGTGCAGGCTGTTGTGATTGATCCTCAATTGGTTCAAAAGCAAGCTCAGCAAATTCGTAGTCAACGTGAAGCCGCAGCGAAAAAAGAGCAAGACCGACTCGATAAATTACGTCGAGAAAGTGAACAATTGGAAAAAAATCGCAAGGCAGAAGAAGAGCGGATTAGAAAGCTCAAAGAGCAGCAAGCGAAAGAAGCAAAAGCGGCGAGAGAAGCAGAAAAACAGCGCGTTCAAAAAGAGCAAGAGCGTAAACTTGAAGAAGAGCGAGTACGCAAAGAAAAGGAACGAGCTGCTAAAGCCGAAATAGAACGAAAAACCAAAGAAGAGGCGGTCAAGAAGGCCGAGCAAGAACGCCTAGCGAAGCAGGCCGCAATTGCACAAGCGGAACAAGAACGTATAGCGAAAGAAAAAGCGGCCGCTGAAGCTAAAGAGAAAGCGCGCAAAGAACGTGAAGCGGCAGAGCGAGCTGAGAAGGAGCGTATAGCTAAAGAGAAGGCCGCTAAAGAGGCTCAAGAAAAAGCCCTCAAAGAAAAGGCACGTCTAGAACGCCTAGAGCGTGAACGTAAAGAGCAAGAAGCGGCTTTAAATAGTATTTTTTCAGGTTTAGAAACGGAGACCGAGCAAAATAGCTCAGCACGTTCTCAATTTGTAATGAGTGAAGCGCAACGCTATGGAGCAATATACACCCAGCTTATCCAGCAAAACTTACTACTAGAAGATAGTTTTAAAGGTAAACAGTGCAAGGTGAATTTACGCCTAATTCCAACAGGAACAGGGGCGATTGTTGGTAACTTAAATATTGTTGATGGAGACTCACGATTGTGCGCTGCAACAAAGCGTGCAGTTGCCCAAGTAGGGACGTTTCCATTACCAGAAGATGATCCCGATGTAGTCGATAAATTGAAGAACATTAATTTAACTGTAGAACCAGAGTAAATAAGGAAGAGCTTGTGTTAAAGCGATTGATGTTAGGATGCTTACTTGTACTGACAAGTAGTATACAGTTTGCTAACGCAGCATTGGAGCTTGTTATTACCGATGGTGTTAACTCGGCAAGACCAATTGCGATAGTACCGTTTAAGTGGGAAGGTAAAACAAAACTTCCTCAAGATATTTCAGGAGTTATCGCTTCTGATCTACAACGCAGTGGTAAATTTAGCCCTGTTGCAACCAGTAAAATGCCGCAAACCCCATACAGCGAAACAGATATCAAATTCGATGCTTGGAGCCGCATTGGGGTGGATGCACTACTGACTGGCCACATTACGCAAAATGCGGATGGTCAGTACGTCATTAACTATCAGTTAGTTGATGTAGTGCGCGGTCAATTGACCCAAGGTCAAAGCAAAGCTCTGAGCAATGACGGGCAGCTAGTACTTTCTAAAGATCATGTGCTATTTAATAAAGTTGCGACAGTTCCTGCGAACCGCATGCGCGAGTACGCGCATAGAATTTCAGATCTTGTTTATGAAGAGTTAACTGGCGATAAAGGTGCATTTTTAACGCGTATCGCTTACGTTGTAGTCAACGATAAAGAGCAGTACCCTTATCAGCTAAGGGTTGCTGATTATGATGGCTATAACGAGCGATTGGTTTTACGTTCTAAGCAACCTCTAATGTCTCCTGCATGGTCACCAGACGGCAAGCAATTAGCCTATGTCAGTTTTCAAAATGGCCAAGCAGAAATATTCTTAATGAATATCTACACTGGCGAACGAGAAAAAATTACGTCTTATCCTCGTCATAATGGCGCTCCAAGGTTCTCACCTGATGGTAAGAGTTTAGCTCTTGTGCTTTCAAAAACCGGCAGTTTACAGGTTTACACTTTGGATCTGGCTACTCGTAAACTGAAACCAATAACGAGTGGCAGATCAAATAATACGGAACCATTCTGGCATCCTGATGGTAAATCTCTAATATTTACTTCGGATCGGGGTGGTAAACCACAGATATATCAAGTAAATTTGACCAATGGTTCGACCAACCGTATTACGTGGCAAGGCAGCCAAAATTTAGGTGGTCAAATTACGCCTGATGGTCGATTCTTGGTGATGGTGAATCGAAGTAATTCTGGTTTTAATCTGGCAAAACAAGACTTGGAAACAGGTTCAGTGCAAATTCTTACCAAGACTTTGCTCGATGAGTCTCCAAGTATTGCACCCAATGGCGGCATGGTCATATACAGCTCAATTTATAACCAAACGAATGTACTTTCGATGGTGTCTATAGATGGGCGTTTCAAAGCTAGATTACCGGCAACAAATGGGCGCGTTAGAGCTCCTGCGTGGTCACCGTTTTTATAGCAAGTAAGTAATAAAAAGTAAGGAAAATAAGATGCAACTTAACAAAGTTCTTAAATGGCTACTAATTGCGCTACCAGTACTTGCAGTAACTGCATGTAGTTCAAGCGATGAAGCAACTAACGCTTCTGGTTCTGAAACTAACCAGTCTACTTCAGGTTCAGCAAACAACGTTGATACAACGGTTGTTTCCCCGATCGATGAGAATGCACAACTTTCTGAACAAGAGTTAAAAGAACAAGCTCTTCGTGAAACTCAAACCATCTATTTCGCATTCGATAACGCGACAATTGCTGGCGACTACGAAGACATGTTAGCTGCACATGCGGCTTATCTAAGCAAAAACCCAGCGATGCAAGTAACTATCGAAGGTCATGCTGATGAGCGTGGTACTCCTGAGTACAACATCGCACTAGGCGAGCGTCGTGCACAAGCTGTTGCTAAATACTTGCAAGCGCTAGGTGTTCAAGCTGAGCAAATCACTATTGTCAGCTACGGCGAAGAAAAACCGCTTCTTCTAGGTCAATCTGAAGATGTATACGCGAAGAACCGCCGCGCTGTTCTAGTGTACTAATTGAGGATTGCCTCATGTTCAGTAACTTAAAGCGCATTGTTACGCTTACGTTACTGGCAAGTGCAGCGAGCGCTACGCTCGCTGCACCAGCTCCAGTATCTGACCTCAGCAATAGTTCTTCTTCTAGCGCCACTCGCGCTCAAAACTCTTCGTCTGAAACGGATGTGCAGCGTCTTGAACGCTTGCTTGAAAACCGCAACCGTGTGCAGTTGAAAATGCAGCAACAGCTTGACGATATGACCTTAGAAATAAGTGAATTACGTGGGCAGCTTGAGCGCAATAGCTATGATATGCAGCAAATGCTAGAGCGCCAACGTGAATTGTTCATTGAACTAGACCGTGTTCGTAGTGAAATGAAAACTACGGGTAGTGCACCTCCTACTACATCGCCTGATGCGGCAGTGGAAGGTACATTCAGCAACAATGTGGACGAACAAACATCGTATCAGAATGCAGTTGATTTGATTCTGAAGAAGCGTGACTACAGCGGTGCCATTGCGGCGTTCCAACAGTTCCAAAAAGATTATCCTGATTCAAACTTTGCCTCTAATACATATTATTGGTTAGGACAACTTTATTTTGCTAAAAAGCAAGACAAGGAAGCAGCGCAAAGCTTTGTAGCCGTGCTCACCTATAGCGAATCCAATAAACGTGCAGACGCATTGGTGAAGTTAGGTGATATTGCTAAACGTAACAATAATTTAGCCCAAGCGAACAAGTATTATCAACAAGTCATTGATGAATACCCGACCAGTGCTTCGGCAAATGTTGCCAAAGAGAATTTGAATTAATAATAAGAGGTCGTGAAGGCCTCTTTTTTTGCTTATTGTTACAAGAATCACTTTTGATTCACACTTAGGTTCGGGTGTACAATGCTCGAATTCTTGGAAGTTGCATAGAGCAAGAGCAATGAGCCACATTTTAGACACCATTGAAACTGTATATCCTTTTCCACCTAAACCTATTACTTTGACGGTTGAAGAAAAGCAAACTTATACCGCTAGCATTAAACAGTTATTAAAAGAAAAAGATGCAGTGCTAATTGCACACTATTATACCGATCCTGAAATTCAAGCATTGGCAGAAGAAACGGGGGGATTTGTCGGTGATTCATTAGAAATGGCGAAATTTGGCAACCGTCACCCAGCAAGTACGCTAATCATTGCTGGTGTTCGTTTTATGGGAGAATCAGCGAAAATTTTAACCCCAGAAAAACGCATTCTAATGCCAACACTAAAGGCTGAATGTTCTCTTGATTTGGGTTGTCCTGCTGATAAATTTACTGAGTTCTGCGATGCTCATCCTGATCATACCGTCGTGGTTTATGCCAATACATCAGCTGCTGTAAAAGCAAGAGCGGATTGGGTGGTGACATCGAGTATTGCTCTTGAAATTGTAGAACACCTAGACACAGAAGATAAGCCGATAATCTGGGGACCAGACCGCCATTTGGGGTCATACATTGCTAATAAAACTGGTGCAGAGATGCTACTTTGGCAAGGCGAATGCGTGGTCCACGATGAATTCTCCGCAGACGCTTTACGCAAAATGAAATCTCTATATCCTGATGCGGCCGTATTGGTGCACCCAGAGTCGCCAGCCAGCGTGGTTGAATTAGCGGATGCTGTCGGTTCGACAAGCCAATTGATCAAAGCGGCAAAATCTCTTCCTCAGCAAAAGATGATAGTAGCAACGGATAAAGGCATTTTCTTTAAAATGCAGCAGTTAGTGCCCGAGAAAGAGCTTATTGAAGCACCAACCGCAGGAGCAGGGGCGACTTGTCGCAGTTGTGCGCATTGCCCTTGGATGGCAATGAATGGCCTTAAAGCTATTGAAGCTGCGCTCAAAGAAGGTGGCGATGATCACGAAATTTTTGTCGATGAAGCACTGCGATTAAAATCACTGATCCCACTTAATCGCATGTTAGATTTCGCTGAACAGTTAAACCTTCAAGTTAAAGGTAATGCTTAGTCTTAACTTGAAGCAATACAAAAAAGGCTCCAAGGAGCCTTTTTATGTGAGTACCATTAACGAAGTTAATTAAAGCTACCGTTATTGGTTTTCAGTTAACTGTACGCCGCGTTGGGTTAAGCCGCACAGCATTACAGGTATTGCATTGTAGATCTCTTCAAATTGATCTAACCCTTGTAGGCCTTGTTCAGCAAGCGTTACTAATGATGTTTCTGGGTCATACAGCATGCTTAAAGACAGTAGTACGCCACCAAGTAGTGCATTGTCTTGGCTATCTTCAGGCATCAAGGTTTCCCAGTCGTCTCGTGCCAGTTGCCAACCTTGTAAAAACCCTTCACAGAAATCACGGACGTCATCCGTAACAATTTCTTCTTCATCTAAGGAACAGCCTTCTGGCCATGCCCAATTGGCGTTCAATAAAGCAGGGCGATATAAGTTCCATATATCAATAACAAGCTGAAAATACGTTTCTAGCTGTTCACCATCTGTAAAAGGTGCAACTTCTTCACCTCCCCACAAGAAGGGTAACCATTCTTCAGGAGGTAGAGTATTTGGAGCAGAAGCCATTGCTGTCACAAAACCACGTGTTTTCGCTTCGTTTAATAGCTTATCTTCTAATTCAAGTTGCGATAGGAGTGTTTGTAAGGTCAAAACAAAGTCCATAAGTTGTTAGATAATTAGCAGTATCTTAACTCTAAATAGTCGTTGTATGCCAATTTAACAAAAGTTATTGCGGTAAAGGCTTGTTTCATACAATCAATATCTTGCATGGCAGGATTCTTCACTATAATTTGTACAAAAGAAAAAGTTCAAAGGCTTATGAAAGTACGTAGCTCACTTAGAAAGAAAAGCATCACCGCATTGGCGTTTTATCTTTGTTTTTTTATTGCAACCATCGGAACGATTACTTACTGGGTTGTCGAATCTCCTTTGCGTGCTGAACTCAAACAAAATTTAGATCTACGTGCTGAAATATTGTCTGCACAAATTAGAGAACCACTAAATAATTCAATAGGCATACTGCAAAGTGTCGTCAGCATTGGACAGTCTGCAAACGGCCAAGCAGAGCAAGACCGTCTGCTACATTCACTGTTCTCGATACTCGATAATATCGTTGTGAGTGGCGGGCTATGGCCAAAACCTTATAGTGTCGATCCCGCTCAACAATATAGTAGCCTGTTTTATAACCGAGCATCTGATGGTCAAGTCGACAAGTTACTCTCTTGGAATAATCCCACAGTGAGCGGGTACGATAAAGAGACATGGTATACCGAGGTAAAAGGGCAGCCATTAGGAAGTGTGGCGTGGTCACAAGTTTACATTGATTCTTATACCCATATTCAAATGATCACCGCTTCTTCGCCATACTATGTCAACGGAGAGTTCGCTGGTGTCGCTACTGTTGATATCTCGTTACATGGCTTAACTAAGCTTCTTGCTGCTCAAGCAGAACGATATGATCTCGGTGTGTCGCTCAGTGATTCTGATGGCTCCATCATCTCTGAACATAACTTCAACATTCGCAATGGAGCATATATCAGTCGTTTTGATTTTGGTGATTTTCAATGGCAAGTTGACGTGATAAACGCTAACCGTTTAGTGAATGATGAGGTTTATGAGCTGGTCACTAATGTAGAAGCGCGTATTTTTCCCTTTCTTTTAGCCTGTGTAATGATTGGTTATTACTTATTAAACAAATATTTGATTACACCAATCGTCGTTATTGCGAAAAAGGTTGCTGACTCAAAAGAAGGTGGCATTATCGAGATACCTTACCGCAGTAATGATGAAATACGGCAGTTAGTTGATACTTTTAATCAGAAAACGGTCTACCTTGAAGCGGAAAAGGTGAAAGCTCAAGCATCAACCCGAGCTAAAAGCGCATTTTTAGCGACGTTGTCTCATGAAATTCGAACCCCAATGAATGGTGTACTCGGAACAGCGCAAATATTATTGAAAACTCAACTTTCGGCTCAACAACGACAAAACTTGAATAGTTTGTATGAGTCAGGTGAGCATATGATGACCTTATTGAATGAGATCCTTGATTTTTCAAAGATCGAGCAAGGTCATTTAGAACTCGATAATAGTCGTTTCCCACTTGATTCATTGATTGGCAGTATCAAAAGTGTCTATCACACCTTGTGTAATGAAAAAGGGCTTCAATTTAATATCCATAACGAGGTAGCGAGCGATCGCTGGTACTTCTCGGATAAAGCGAGACTGAGACAAATCTTATTTAACTTACTGAACAACGCCGTTAAATTCACATCAAGTGGTTTCATTGATGTCTACTTAAAAGAAGAGTGGGTCAATGAGCAACTCTATTTATCTATTCGTGTTAGAGACTCTGGGATTGGTATTGCTAAAGAAGCGCAAGAAAAGATATTTCGACCCTTTGAACAAGCTGAATCGTCAACCACAAGGCGCTTTGGTGGTACAGGTTTAGGGCTGGCAATTGTCAAACAGATAACAGAGCTTATGAACGGTAATATAACGGTAGCGAGTGAAGTCGGTATCGGTAGTAGTTTTCATGTCATGCTCGCTATTGAAGAGGCTTCGGCTGCTCCAACTGAAGTGAAAAATCATCGTAAACTTGACTATCAAGGCCTTAAAGCATTAATCGTCGAAGATAATCGAACGAATTCGATCATCATTGAGACTTTTATGAAAAATAAGGGTTTTATTTGCCGCTGTGTTGAAAATGGTGAACTGGGCGTACAGGCACTCACTGAAGAGCGATTCGATCTTGTTTTAATGGATAACCATATGCCAGTAATGGATGGCATCGAAGCCATTTCTTGTATCAGGTCTCTATCAGAAAATAGTCATAATGTATTAATTTTTGGTTGTACCGCTGATGTATTCAAAGAAACTCGAGAGCGAATGCTAGCAGCGGGTGCAGACTATATTATCGCGAAGCCAGTTCATGAAAATGAACTTGATGACGCACTTTATCAATACGCTGAAAAGCTGTACCAATTTCAGCCAAAATCCTCAATGCAGATGGCTGTTGGTTTGATAGAAGAGTCACTGGTTACTTTTCATATGGCGATTGAAAATCAAGAAATTGAGTTGGCATTAACCACCGTCAAAAAGTTAGCTGCGCACGTTTGCGTTGCTGAGTCATCGCCATTACATGATGCTTTGCAGAGTATCCAAATTAGCTTAGAAAACGATAAGCTACCCAATACACAACAAGTGGATTTCTTAACCGTTTTACTTGCTGATTTTTGTAATTAACTTACTAATAAGTGACTAAAATATCGTTTAATTTAACATTTTTTTAAAAATTAGCGTTAGATTCTAGTTTTAATTTCAAAACTGGTTATAAATTTACCTAACTCAATTAAAATTGGAGATTAAATCTGCGATTTATATGTTCTAATTGCCTTATCGGCTGGTCTTTTGCTATGACCTAGTTTTATGTGTTGCCTGTGGGTGATTTTTGTAGATATATATGTTGTTGAGGAAGGTAATGAAAGTTCGTGGCCCATTTTGTATTCGTCATGCTGCTGCTGACACATTTGCAATGGTCGTTTTTTGCTTTGTTTCTGGGATGATCATTGAGATTTTTATCTCTGGGATGACTTTTGAACAATCGTTAGCATCTCGAACATTATCGATTCCTGTCAACATTGCTATCGCATGGCCTTATGGCGTGTTTCGAGATTTCGTTTTACGTTTAGGGCGGAAGTGGTCGAATTCAAACCTAATGAAGAGTATTTCAGATTTAATTGCATTCGTTTTGTTCCAATCACCTGTTTATGCGGCCATTCTTTTGGTTGTTGGGGCATCAACAGAACAAATTATTACGGCTGTTTCAAGTAACGCTATCGTTTCATGTGGAATGGGTGTGTTATATGGTTATTTCTTGGATATGTGCCGCCGCTGGTTCCGTGTGCCAGGCTATTACCAAAGTATGTAACTGCATGTTTAGTACGCAGCTATTGTCGTTGATTTCAACTAATAAGCTAATAAGTAACCAAACGCGCTGATAGTGTGGATTTTTTTAAGATTTTGGCTTGACCTGCCTCTCCATAATCATTAAATTAGCGCCTCGTTGACTGATACAGTTAACACGATCAAATACGGTGAGTTGTCCGAGTGGCTTAAGGAGCACGCCTGGAAAGTGTGTATACGGCAACGTATCGAGAGTTCGAATCTCTTGCTCACCGCCACATTCAAGTTTAAAGACGTCTCAGGACGTCTTTTTTCTTATCTAAAATTTATCAAAATCAATGAGTTACGGTTTCGTAGCGTTCCATAAAGTGTCGTAAAAGCGCTTGTCTAGAGTAATACTTAAAGTAATACCCAGTATTCCTACTTGATGCTAGTATTACTTTTGAGCACTAAATCAGGTATTACTTTGTTGTCATTTTCTCTATCAATTCGATCTTTAACTTGATGTAAGTTAAGCAGTTATCGATCAAAAGTAATACCTAGATTTTTCGAAAATTGAGCTTTGTTCAGGTATTACTTGAGGGATCAAAATGGCGAATAATCTCACGGCTAGGCAAGTCCAAACGGCAAAGCCCAAAGATAAGCTCTACCGATTATCTGATGGCGGCAATCTCTACTTCTGTGTGCGTACAAGCAATTCACGATCTTGGCAGTTTCGTTATAAACGACCTGGCCAGGACAAAATCACTTATCTTTCCTTTGGTACTTATCCAGACATGTCCTTGGCAGAAGCGCGAGAGAAAGCGCTAGAAGCTCGAAAGATGCTTGCGGATGGTATTGATCCTCAGTTGGCCAAAGAAGAGCAAAAAGCCAAAGTTATTGTTGAGCAAAATGCGACGTTCAAGTTTGTTGCTGAGCAGTGGAAGGCTACGAAAGAAGGGCAGATAAAAGAGAAGACTCTCAATGGTAACTGGCGCAAGCTCGAACTCTACGCTTTTCCAAAGCTTGGCACCATTCCAGTAAGTAAGATCACGGCGCCAATTGCTATAGCTGCTTTACGGCCAACTGAGTCACAGGGTCTACTTGAAACAGTTAAACGTACTGCGCAGTTAATGAATGAGATCATGAATTATGCTGTAAACAGCGGAGTGATTCATTCTAATCCATTATCTGGTATCCGTGATGTGTTCAAGAAGCACAAAGTAGTGCACATGAAAGCGCTACAGCCTCATGAGATACATGAGCTTATTCGCACGGTAGCAACTGCCAATATTCAGCATGTGACGCGCTTTTTGATTGAATGGCAGCTTCATACTATGGTTCGCCCTAATGAAGCGTCAGGCGCTCGCTGGGAAGAAATAGATATGGCAAACCAGCTATGGATTATCCCGAAAGAGCGCATGAAAATGAACCGTGAACATGTAGTTCCACTTACGACGCAAACTCTTGCAATTCTTGAAGCGATCAAGCCAATTAGCGGACATCGAGACTATATATTTCCTTCGAGCCGCAATCCTAAGGTCCCCACTGATTCCGAGACCGCCAACAAAGCGCTTGGCAGAATGGGCTTTAAAGATAGAACGACGGCTCACGGTCTGAGGGCACTTGCTAGTACCACACTCAATGAAAAAGGGTTTGATGCTGATGTGATTGAAGCTGCGCTGGCTCACACCGATAAAAACCAAATACGCAAAGCCTACAACAGAACAGACTACCTCGACTCTCGGCGACAACTCATGTCCTGGTGGAGTGGGCATATCGAGAAATCAAGTTATGGAAGTTACAGTGTTACAGGTTCACGTCATTTAAGCCAGGTTATCTGATTTATGGCCGTAATATACGGCCACTTGCTATCGTTCAAAATTTTTACAGGCATATGTTATCTATGTGGTATTCACAAACAGAAGAGGTATGTATGCCTAAATCAACTATCCGTTTGATCCGTCTAAATGAAGTGCTTGGCATGACTGGCTTATCACGTTCTTGTATGTACCGCTTTATCGAAGCAAACCAGTTTCCGGCGCAAGTTCCGCTTGGTGGACGTGCTGTTGCTTGGGTAGAGAGTGAGGTGCAAGAGTGGATTCAGCAGCGTGTTAACGCTAGATATTACTATGCTGAGTTATGATTTATTTGAGGGCTCTTTTGCCCTCATTGAATATTAATCAGAGAATCTACAGAGAATCATCGCCCTCATTGAAAGCTTCCCAAGAGGAATTGACCAGTCTTTCAATTACATCAATCATGCTTGTTTCATGGAAATCGGCAACTTCTTGAAGTCTTTTTTTTGTTTTATCTTTCATTAAGAAGCTAACGCTAACTTTATTCTCATTTTCAGCTTTTTTCCTGAATTTGTGCTGGCTCCATGCACGCTTGAACCGTTCGTATAACTTAGCTTGTTCTCGTTCACAGAAGCATAAAGAATGAAAAATACCTTCTATGATAGGGACGTAATTTTTCTCAGTAATTAAGTTTAAAGGGAGGTTCTCGTACTCTTCTAAAATCAATTTGTTTTCTGATATGTATTCAACAGCCCATCTCGCTTGCTCTTTGTTGCCATTTTTTAACCATTTGAAATTGAAGTGTTTTTTTGACAAAAAGTAACCATCTTTCAAAATTCTTATTAGCGACTTTATTTTTTCAGGGTCTTCATTTATTGAAAGTATGGATGTTCTTAATTTTGCCTTTAAAGATGTCATGTCAGAGCATTGCATGATGTCATCTGATAATGCGTAGGATAGCTCATATTCTATCGATAAACGCATAAGCATAAATACCAGTATTGATTTGTCATCCGAATCTAAAAAATCAATGCAATCCTCGCCAATTATGCCCTCTATAATTCTGCTAATTCTTGATATTGCAACGCTGCTATTGCTAGACCTTAATGGTGATCTCTTAGCTAACCCTTCTTCAATGAGATCAGATAATCGTTTTCGATTTAAAGAGATTTTATCTTCAGGGATTTCGAAGAAACCTTCTTGATTCCCCCTGATTATTATTTGTTCAAGTGATGTTTGAGATAATTTCTTTAAGTAACTCTTAAGTGTTTCTTCGTTTGGCTGATTCATTTTTTCTACTTAGTAGTTTTTTGATAGTTACAAAGTAGCATTGTTGGTGAATCTTTGTATCATTTTAGTAGTTAATATTTGTTCTTAACCTAGAATTTATCTTAGTGTAAGCGCAATTTTTTGATACTAATCGCACTATTTTCCTTAGAACTTAACTTCAGAGTTATCAGTTTTGAACTGATTGGCCGGTAACTTACACCACTACGCTCATCTGAAATGTTTTGCTAGGTCTAGCTTTGAAGTGGGCAAGGAACAAGTCTTTCCTTATCCAAAGTTAAGATAGGGGATTGCGGTTATGGTTAATATACCTCCATGGTGAGGTGAGATTATTTTTAACAACCATCCACCTTTCTATACCGAACCAACCAGAGGTATAGAAAATGAAAACATTGAAAAAGAAAGTCACTCATAATGATGAGTTCAATGGCCTACCTGTTTTGAAACAGAAAGAAGGGCTGTTAGTTGATTATCTACAAAGGATTTATGACACGCTGGATTTAGCTTTGGATGATCATCCTAGAACGATGGCGGTCAGAGTCGATTTGCGATTACCGCTTTTAATGGTGATGGAAGAATCCAATTTGATGAAAAACTTCATTGCTTCGTTGGATGCGCAAATACAGGCTGATTTAAGAAGGAAAGAGAGAGCAGGAAAGCCGAAGCGGAAATGTCGATTAAGATATGTATGGGTGAAGGAAAAAGATAAAGCGTTACATCATCACTATCACCTTGTTCTGCTGTTTAACAAGGATGTATATAACAGCCTGGGGTCATTCTCTAACCGAAACAACCTATCTCACAAAATTAAAACGGCATGGTGTCGGGCATTAGATACTGATCTTGATGATGGCTGTCGTCTAGTGCACTTTCCTGACAATTGTGTATACCACATCGATGTAAATAGCCTTAGGTCTTCTTCTGTTCTTGACGAGCTATTTCGTCGTCTCAGTTACTTTGCCAAAGTACGCACCAAGCAATTTGGTACTGGAAACAGAAATTTTGGTAGCTCAATAAAATAAAAAAAGAGAGGGGATACATCCCCTCTCGACTCGTTATGATTAGTTAGCAGGCACTATGGGCAGCTCTTCACACATACCTATATGAGCCACGTCCACTAGAGTATCTAGAGAGTCACCACACTGCGTTTGGTGAGTGCCGTTAGGGTAAGTGGTACGTACAATCCAGATACCTTTGTCGTTCACGTCCGTGATAACGTTTTTCTCAGCTGTGTTGACAACTGATGTACGAGTCCAACGTGATGCACTGTAAGATTCAGTTGAGTCCAGTGAGTAGTTCCAAGTCGAGAACTGGTCCAGTACTGTTGGGTCTGTTATGTTAGAATACAAACCATCGTTGATTAGATCATCGATAACAGCATCGTCACCAAAGTCAAAACCCCACATACCAGCTTGTAGTAACACATTGCCGTCTTTCAATTCACGAATGACGTTAGCGTAAGGTACGCTAGAAGAGTACACGAGTGGATCTGCACATGCAGTATGGTCGTCAACTAGAACAGAAGCTGATACAGAGAATGTAACGGTGTCGTTACCGTAGTCTTTTGAGTTCTGTACGTAATCATTAGTTAGACCACAACCGTATTTGCTGATTTCTGGTAGGTAGTCGATTAGGTCATCAGTATATTTTTGCACTGCGCCTTCTTCGGCTTTGATTTTGTTACGGTAAACGATGAGACGGCCTACAGTTTCTAAGTCAGCAGATACTTCAAATACACGTAGAGAATGTGTGTCGGCATCAAACACGCGTTCTTCACGATACCACTTAGTGAAATTACCTGCGTCGTCTTTCTCAACGTAGTACTCAACTGTAGCTTTCCAGGCGTTAGGGTTCGCATCGACTAGAGCTGAAGTTTCAGCGTAGCCTTTTGCTAGACCGCTGGTTAGAAGCTGGGCTAGTTGATGCTGCTCGGTGTTACCAGAAGCGATGAAGTCTGCGTATAGCTCGTTAGCAGGAATGTTGTAGCGGTTACCCAACTCGTATTCCTTCTCAGCGACTAGACGTACAACTTTGTTTTGCGCTTCAGTATTAGCAGCCAACTCTTTACAGTTTCTTACACCACTTTGTAATAGGTCTGTTTCAACAGCTGACCAAATCACTGTAGTGAATGGAGTAGTAGCAAATACATCTTCGCCGACGTTCTCAGATGAGAATGAGGGCGGAAAGGTTAAACGATAAGGTTTATCAACTAACCCATAATCGCTATCGTATGCACCAGCAGGTACATCGACGATAATCGGCGAGTACTCTTTACAGATTAAGTCATCTTCTTCAATCACAAAATCGAAGCGTCCGTTTTGGTCAGTAATATCACGTGGTTCGTTCTCGTCCATTACACCATTGAAGTTGTAGTCGAGGAATGCAGTTGCACCTTCAACATAACCATCAATCGCCAGTCCGCTAACTTTGGCAGGCGTACTTGGATTAGTACTACCTCCGTTACTACCGCCACCACATGCGGCTAGTAGTAATAACCCAGATATACCCATGGTCGATTTTATCGTTGTGTGTTTCATTATGTGAGTTCCTTCTTAGAGAGGGGAATGTTGCTAAGTGAAAAATTGTTGGGGTAGTGATAAGCAAAAGTGGTTAGATACGCCGACAAAACCTCATCGATGAGGACTGCGTGAAAGATGTTTTGATATTGGTATGCAAGGTAAAGATGACCCTGCTCCACGATAAATCCCAGTGGATTGATATACAGACTCTGAGGTACGTTTATGAGTGATAACCTAACTTCACGTTGGTAAAACACGGCAGTACATAAGGTTTCAAAAACCATACTGCTAGTTTCCTTGATGCAAGAAGCGACAGGCTGTCGAATATCGATCAGTTTGCGCTTAGTGCTTAGAGTGCTAAAAGGTGCGAAAGCACTATCTACCATGAGATGGTAAGAACGTGGTAAGAGCGTTTTCAAGTAGGCTTCAGCCCACAGAAAAATCATGTGTTCACGGGGACCTAAGGCCAGTTTTGAATTCGCTGTACGGCGGTAACCATAAGGCTTGCTTGTCGCATCTTGTTCAACATCAAAGTAAGTCAATAAGCAATCAAGGCCGCGCTGGATAGTACGTTTGCTTCGGGTGATCCCTTTATCGCTAAGGGCAAGTTGCAGTTCACGTGCTGTTATTTTCCGTATTGTGGGGATTAATGAATAAATCTCGAATATCAATTCGAGGTGCTCGGCACTTCGTCGATTTGTACTAATAGACATAGGACCACCAAATTTTAAGCACACTTATCTAGCCCCAAAACATGAATGTTTGGAGAGAGCGCGGGAAAAATGGGAGGACTGGTGGCCACACAGTCCTAGTTAGGGTTACTTCTTAAAGTTCACTACAAGCTTGTCAGCCAGTGGATACTTAGCGATTTCATAGTCGGGGTTTAACGTCGCAACTTTATGAGCTGCGATGGCGGCGGCTGACGCTAAACCAAAGATGACCGCTGGGCCTGAGGCTAGAGCCGCTGCCATGGTGGCAGAGCGTCCTGCGGTATACACACGGCACGAAAGGCCTTGTTTTTCTATTAGTCGCTCTACCTTCTTCACCGTTTGGTTGAAATTTTTCACATTCGTTAAAGTGAATGATTCATGGCGACGAATAAGGTCATTTAGAGATTGTTCATCTACGTGATGTAATACGTTGCTTTTACTCATTTGCTTTATCCTCGATCCGCACGTAGAGCACGGTGCTGTTAATTGTTGAAAGAATACGGACGAGTGAGACAGATAATGTCTCACTCAATTTTATTGGTATGGTTTTGTGAATTGACACGCATATTGCTTGTGCCATGAAGTTAAAGGTCATTCCTCACGTCACGAATATCGCTGAGATAGTAGCCACGCTGGATGAGCTCAAAGCTTGCCAAGAGGCAGCGTAAATGCAGGGTGGGGTGATGCTTTGTTTCTTCAAATAAATCGTGGTCACTGAGTTCTGTCATTTCAGCTTTGACCTTTTGAAAGTGGGCACTGAGATGGTGATAGCCTGCGAGGGCGGCTTTCAGTAGGGCCTTTAAGATCTTCTCGCGTAGCGGAGAAAAGGTGGTCATAACGTGTCCTTATGGTTCAGGGCACAGTGATGCGAGCGTACTTCATTTTTCACATCACATCCTTATCTGATGAGAGACAAGCACGTTGCGTTGTCAAAATAGAAAAGGAACAAACAATGAAAAATGAATCATGCGCGTTGTATATCGCAGTCACAGCGTCCAGTGTAGGTGGCGGAATTGGTTTGGTGGTGTATGACAAAGCTGGTGAGTTAATGGACCGACAATGTTTACCTATGCAGGGTTCCACCAGTAATACTGAGCTAGAGTTGATAGCGCTGGTGGAGTGTATGCAGTATGCAAGGGATGGCGATGTTATCTATACCAGCAGCGATTTCTGTGCTCGTGGGTTTAACGAGTGGATTGATACCTGGAAGAAAAAAGGCTGGCGAAAGTCGGATAAAAAACCAGTGACTAATCGTGACTTATGGCAACAAGTCGATGTGCTTCGAGCTGAGAAATACGTTGAAGTGAACAGAGCAACTGCAAGCAGCCATCCTGCTTTGACAGAAGCGTATAACATGGCAAAACAAGCACTTGGCAAATTGTAGACGAGTTTGCTTAAGCTCAGATTTTAGAACGTGCTCAGCCCTTGTGTCACAAGGGTTTGGCTCTCTCTCAAAGACGAGTGCTTGCAATAAAATAGGCCGATATAATGTCCTAAATGGGGCGCTATATCGGCTTTATTTTTTGTCTGTCCATCACGGTTAAACACTGGGTTTTACCTTCGACTTTACGTGATCTGTCAAGTCATCAATCCATGGTGTTAATGCATTGTAGTTAGTTGCAAAGTAACTCAGGGAAGTTCATTGCGGTGCGACGGAAACCTGGTCATAAGCTTCCATATCGGCGTATGCAAGAAAGTTACTTTCCCATAACTGGTAAAGCTCTACCGCAGAGCGGTTCCCTTTGATAGGTCCCCAGCCGCAATACTGTGCGTAAAAGGACTGATCGCGAAAATCAAAATCTAAGCAGCGTTCAATCTCAGGAAAGTAGTTCCCTACATAAGCAAAGTCAGTGATGTATTCAATGTTCCAGCGGCCATCTCTTGATTGGCCTAGAGCGATTTCTACAGGATGAAAACCGCCATCTTCTGCGTTGTATGAACTGTCACGAAAGTTAAAGACAAGATAAGTGCTGGTGGCAATATGCTCCTCATCTGCGAGCTTCTCGATAAGACTTTTACTCAGAAGAGAATGGAGTGATTTTGAAACAGGCAAGCTTGAAGTATTAAACAAAATATCAGACATGATGATGCCTCCTACAAAGGTAAGATTAAAGTGAACAGTAAAGGATTTAACGGATTTGGCTTAACTGGATATCGCTGAATGCTCGGCGATTTATGTGTCGCTCTAGTGCTGTGCACCAGGTGTTGAAAAGATCTAAAACAGCAGGCTGAGAGAGATCAGCAGTGCCAGCATCGGGCTGATAGCACCAATGGTTACGTAAATGAAAGTACAGCTCGACATCAAGGGATTGGGCACTATCGCTTTGATAAGAAAAACTGGCTATAAACGCCAAGGACCAAGGCGCTCGATCATTGTCTCTGCTTAATTGTATTTCGACTGGGTGTAAGCCCATTCTGGATTGATAGTATGTCGGATCTCTAAAGTTGAATACTAAGCGCTTTGCATCATCAGGAACCTTGAAACGCGTCAAAAGGTTATCCATCGTTTCACAAAAACTGATTGGCAGCCGGATACCTCTGTAATCATCAATGATCATAGCAACCCCCTCTCAGCAAATGAGACGCAACTGTCTCCCACAACGAAATGGTCAAGCACTCGAATGTCCACCAGCGAGAGTGCTTCTTTTAAACGCTCAGTGATCCGTTTGTCCGATTGTGATGGTTCAGGATAGCCGGAAGGATGGTTATGGGCGAAGATCACCGCAGCGGCGTTAACGTGCAGCGCTTCTTTCACGACTTCGCGAGGATAAACGCTTGTGGAATCAACCGTGCCACGAAACAGCTCTTTAAACTCAATCAAGCGGTGCTGATTGTCTAAGAACATGACCGCGAAAACTTCATGTTCATACCCTGCCAATTTGAAGCGTAAGTAATCTGAGGTTGCCGCGGGACTTGAAAACGCATCACCACGAACATAACGATCTTTGAGTATTTCAGCGGCTTCTTCGAGCACTCGGTGCTCATATTCTTTTTGAGGTAACAAACTACCGTAACGGGGAAGTTGGGACATATTTAGGCTTCCTGTATCTGTCATGGAATGGATTCACAGAGATGACATATACCTGAAGAATTTTTGATTATACGTACTCTACGCCGATGCCACTTTTTTTTACCGAACCTGCTTATCCCATGAGGACCACAGCCATAGGAGGACGTCCCATGAGATTTCTAAAGCTAAAAGAAGTAATGGAAAAAACAGCATTAAGCCGTTCAGCGATTTACCGAAAAATGAATGATGGTGAGTTTCCAAAATCCATCAGTTTGGGGGATAGGGCCGTGGCTTGGGTGGAAAGTGAGGTCGATGAGTGGATGGAGGAGTGCTTACAACAACGATGAATTTTGAAATACAGGAAGGTCCCCAAGAATAAATAACAATTTAAAAATATTCTCTCCAATCACCTCGCCGATTTTTATAGTCCTGATTACTAAGATGTAACTGTTTTAATCAACCAGGAGCTATACCATGACGGAATCTAAGAAACCTTTAACTCAAACTGATGTTCGCCGCATACAGTCAGCCACAGCAAAAGCCAATGGAGGCAAAATCCCAAAAGGCAGCTTTGCGGCCAAAGCTCAGAGTGTCGTAGATAAGCGTTCTAAATAACTAATTTTGGCATAGGGTCGGTTTGCGGCCCTATAAAGGAGTTTATATGCGAAGAATGAGCAAAGATAAGGATATCAATAATTTTGTACGTTCATTAATGAAATTGAGCTGCTGGACCGCTATCCGTGGTACCAAACATATTGCATTGTTATCGCCTTTAGGTAAACGTATAACCATACCTTCCACTCCCAGTGACCGACGGGCTTACATTAACTTCAAGAAAGACATTCTAAGGATAATCAGCAATGAAGCTGCTTCACAAAAATCGAGCTAAGCCGTATCCCACTATTCAGTGTTTACTTCGCGAAGTCGCTATTGCATTTGACGTAAAAACAGCTAGTGACGAAGATGACAGCAGGCGTGCTGCGAAGCAACTTGATGATAGCTGCAAAGTAGAAGAGCTGAGCATCGACAAGTATCATGCAATTCTATCGTTCAATATTCTGAACCCAATAAGACAAAAGTTTGATGATGAGATATCAGCGAGAGTTGAAAACTTTTTGGTTAACTTACTCAAACGTTACGCTCATTGGATGAAAAACTATCCATTGGATTGTCTTTCTGTTGAGCAGGCGAATGAACTGTTTGAGCGCACGCGGTTTTTTGAAAATCTTGTACTTAGTTGCTTTTTGAATGAAGAGGAAGCTGGACAAGCTCTCAGTCTGCCAAATGACATAGAGCTAACCTTATTCAATCCGGACATGCTTCCATTACTTCAAAGCTGTTTTGATGATAAGGACATGAAAGACCGGCTACGAACGTGGTGGAATGGAACTGAACTTCCTTCTTTTCGTTTTGTGATGAGTATGGATAGCGCAGCTGATCACGCCTTATCGGACGAATCATGGAGAATGATCAAGTGGGGTATCATTAGCTCGCGTTTTGTTCGTTATATACAATCAAGTTCGACGTTTACGAACGTATCATTTTCACATGCAAAAGCCTTTCTGGACGCTAACAGGAATCGTAGTAAAAATTATCATGAGTTCTGCGAACAGATCAGTTCATTGAAACAGTGGTACGAGGCAGTCAGTCATACTTCAAAGTCTGTGACCCACAAGAACGAGTTTGAAAAGCGGTTAACAAACTTGGAGCTGGTGATTGATGGGCTTCCTAGCAAGATAGAAGCGTACCATCATCTACTTTGGTACAAAGCCAGGCATTCGATTTGGTCTGGGGAGCTAACCGAAGCGAACGAGTACTATCAGCAAGCGTATACAGCGGCTTTGTATCGGGATCATTCAAATGCAGCGCTAGGGGAGATCATCAAAGAGTCGTTGTTGGTCGCCGCTCATCAAACTAGGCCAGATTTAGTTTTTCTCAAAAGATTAAAAACAGCACAGGTCTACTTTTTTAATGAACTGATGCCAGCGAAGTACCAAGCAGAAGATTCAGGAAAATACCTGGTTCTAGCTAACAACGAAGTGGAGGCTTATCGCACTGAATTTAAGCGTTACTTCCCTGATGAACTTTGTTATCCAGGAATTAAATGGTCGGAATACAAGCAAAAAGTCGGTCATATCCTAGAAGAGATTGACTCTTCTGATCAGCTTGACTCTAAACGTCAGAAAATTGAAATTGGTCTTGATGGGGGAGCTAAGCGAAAGACAACACCACTTATCTATGCTTGTTTAAATAACGACGTTGAGGAAGTTGAAAAGCTGCTTAAATTGAATGCGAGTGTTAATGCTCTTTCTGAAGTGGGAGAGTCCCCGCTTTTGATTGCTTTAGCGAATCTTGATTTTAGTGAGCCGACGTCGCCACTTGACGACTCAATTTTCAATCTTGTCTCAGAGCATGCGCACAGTGAGAAAACTCTAAATACAGTCTCTACACGAAAAATGAACTTCCCTTTGTTTGCAGCGGTTGAGAGTGGTCGTCCAGATATCGTGAAAAAGGTGCTATCGATGAGCAAGGATATCACTATCGATCTGAAGGGAAGTATTGAATATCAAACGTCGCTGTATGCTTGTTTGGGTAAGCTGGCAATGATTAAGAATCCGAGCAAGTTCAAGGAAAGTCTTATGTCGATGCCAAGTGAAGAGGCAGTGAATCAGCTTAGGCCTCTATTCGCAGGGACGAGCTCACCATTTAA
Organism: Vibrio sp. S12_S33; assembly: GCF_963889785.1. Taxonomy (NCBI): domain Bacteria; kingdom Pseudomonadati; phylum Pseudomonadota; class Gammaproteobacteria; order Vibrionales; family Vibrionaceae; genus Vibrio; species Vibrio sp. S12_S33. The sequence continues at coordinate 77,644 of NZ_CAWPQZ010000012.1, forward strand.
TGCTGAGTTAAGTTCTCATTTGAGTGCTCAACAACAGGACCAAAGATTCCTCGCGATGATGGACGCTCTATTTGAATATATGACGGAACGCTTCCCCAAACCTTCTTCTATGCGCCAGATTGCTCGAATCCTATTAAATGCTGGTGCCAATCCAAATATTGAAGTGGTAAAAAATGGTATGCGTTATACGCCGCTGATGCTGGCTGCGGAGCTCAACGAGTTACAATTGTTCAAAAAAATGATCGAACAGGGTGGAGACTGGAAGAAAACTTATACGGTACCGGTTGGTAGATCTTTTCCTAAAAGAGCCATTGATTGCTTGGATATTGCGGAATACTTCAAGTCCTATGATGTTGTGCGTTATGTACAAAAGAACCTAACCGATTAAGCTACATCGCTTTTCCTGTTTAATAGCTAGTGCATATACTTACTAGCATCGGTAGTTTAGGAATAAGTGAACCAGTTATGAAAATCGGAAAGTTAGTACAGGCACTCCTACCTAAGATACTAGAGTATTGCGAGAAAAAAAGTCACAACGAGTTCGCGCGCCTTTGTGATGCAGAATACTCCAAGCACAATTTTAACCTCAACTTTCCTTTTTTGGTTCCAATCAGTAGCCTTCCTTCGGATTTATCCAAACGATATTGGACCAAAGTTTACTTGGTGCGTGGGAAAACTGTTCGTGCATGTAGTCAGTGGTTTGAAAAAGACGCGGTTTACTTTACTAAGTACTTAAAACGGATCGGCATCGATTATGACCAATCTCAGTTGGAGAGTGAGTTACTTGAATCAAGAACGACACCCTCGCGCAAGCTATCAGCACCAACCGCCAGAGCCAATAGCCGCTACCGTGGTAATGCGATAGGCAATGCTCAAAACCTATTAGTGCGAAATATCCTTAGTAACCTTGGGACAGAGCAGTTTTCTGAAGAAGATTGGCAGGCAACCAAAGCCTACTTCAACCATCAATGTGCTTATTGTGGAGAGTCAAAGGAACTGGCGATTGAGCACGCAATCCCTATTAATAAGGTTTACCTAGGAGAGCATCGTCTTGGGAACTTAGTACCTAGCTGTAGAGAATGTCATAGCGCAAAGGCAAGCAAAGATTTTCGTGAGTTCCTAGAAGGGTGTGATGACAAGATTAAGGCAATTGAAGCCTATATGGACGAGAAAAACTACGTACCTCTTGAGAACAACGATCAGGTGTCACTGATCCTAGAAATGGCCTATCGAGAGGTTGGCACAGTGGCTGAGCGATATATCACAATTATCAACGAGCTATTTGTATCGGAAGACGATGAGCAGCACCGATAATACCTACCGATTTAAGCAAATTTAGATTTGAGGAGCCCGATGATGTCTTTGCAAAATAGAGTAAGCCCATGTGGAGAACTACTGACTGATGATGCTCGAGGTTCGTGGCTCGGGAATAGAGGGATTCTTCACAATGAAAAGAAAGAAATTATACGCTCTTGGAAGCATAAAAATTGGGTGCTTTGTGAACTGAGTTATAAAGATCGAAGGCGTGAGGTTTTTAGCCGCAATAGCTACTCCGAACTGTTTTTTCTTGATGAGGCTACCGGGTTGGCGGCAGGGCATAGACCTTGCGCCTCGTGCAGAAGGCAAAGATTTAATGAGTTTAAACAAGCGTGGAATGCAGCTCAGCTAAGTGAGTCGAAAGTGGACAAAATAGATAAAATCCTTCATCAAGATAGAGCGGTAAGGGGAGGTAAAAAAGTTACGTATACCGATATGCTTTCGAATTTACCTGATGGAGTGTTCATCGAGCAAGAAGGAAAGCCTTGGCTCGTTTGGAACAATGAACTGCATGAATGGCGCCCAGATGGTTATAGGGCTCGAACAGAGATATGCGGTGATTTGAATGTTACGGTTCTAACGCCAAAATGTATGGTTGATATCATAAATGCAGGGTTTATCCCACAGGTTGACGAGTCAGTTGCGAGCTAGTTCTGGTTGATAAGCGGATAAACAGCCTCACCCCAAATCTTGTCTGCTGAGTCCATCATGATTTCAATAATACTCGGAACCAGTTTTTCTAGAATACCGCAGCAGTCTTTGATCTGCTGCCTATTTGCCGAGCTCAAGTAAGTAGCTCCGCCATGGATTAGCTGGTTGCGTAGGGTGTATAGGCGAGAAAACAGTATAGATAGGACTTTCGCCGTATCATTTTGACTCAGTGCTTTGTTAGCGGCGACTTTGGCTTTGCTGCGTTCGCTCTTCCAGGTATCTTCATTAATTCTGCCTGCATGATAATCCCAATATGCCTGGAGGATAAATTCGTTATCCAAGATCACTCGAATAGTGTTGGAATACTCTTCCCAAACTAAATTGTGTAATTGCTCTCGCTGATCACAAGTGATGAGTTTTTCTAAGAACTTGCCATAAAGGCCTTGCTCGCCGAATTGTTGCCGTTGTTCAAATTCTTGCGCATAAGCGGAGTTGAAAGCGATCCACAGGAAAATAAACTTAGAGTCATCATCGTCACAAAGTTCTGACTTATTCAGCCAACTCAAAGCACGATGTACACGTAGGCTAAGATTCTGGGGATAGCTATCTCGTTCCGCTCTTTGACGCTGTTTTAATTCTTGGTAGGTTCGCATGCGGTCACCCAAAACATATCGCTAATGTTCTGTTAGTATATAAGCAGTTTTATGCTTATAAATTGACCTGTTATGCAATTTCGGCAATTAGAATATCAGGTACTGTTTTAGTTCCTCAAAGTTCGCCACAATGATTTGCTGACCTTTAGGATTTGAATCCAGTACATTAATATCGATATTATAGGCATCGAGAACATAGCGAACCAACGCAGCATTGGTTGGTATTGTGAGTGTACCTTTTTCCATACCGTAATCATGTTCAACGACATTGGCTTGAACTTCTGTAAGTCGTGGGTCAGGTTTTAAATCAACTGTGAGGGGAGTATTCCATAACTCGTCATGCTCACTTCCTTTTACTCTTTTGGCCTCAAGCATTGGAATACCTCTTATGCGACTGAGCACAAAATCACGATAATCATTCGCATGCTCACAATAGGCCCGAACATGCCAGCGTAGAGGTGTGCAAACGAGGGTATGTGGAGAGATGATCCGTTCAACTTCAATACCGTCTTTGAGTGATGTGTAGCTTATGTCGACACGTTTGTTCTCTCTAATAGCTTGGACTAAAGGACGCAAGGCTTGTGGTGATATATTGCGAGTAACAGGGCGGATCATGGCAACATTTTCAAAACCCATATCGAGTTCTTTAAATGTGATGGTCATATCTTCACTTCTCGAAAGAATGTGCAAATATTCATCAGCATGACCCTTTGTTACTTGTGGGCTAAAGCTATCACTGGGCTTGTAGCCTTTCAGCTGTTTATCATAAACAAGGTTTCCTGGAGCGATATCGGCTAGATAGGTGTTGATGTCTTTCGAAGCTTGCTGTCTGCCAATACCAAAACTTTGGATTAAGTGATTGGTGGTTAGCCTTCCTTCCCATACCGCAATAATCTCAATCATTCTGTATCGAAAAAGCAGATCCCATCGAATTGGCCATTTACTCATTTTAGACTCCTGTCTAGTTATTCGACATGTTTATGTACTCAGTATTTACCTGTCGCTAATGAAGTCATATTATTTTTAGGTCAAAGATTCGTCAAGAACTATAGGGGAGAAAGCTATGAGCGAGATCCATATTACGCGCGCAGTAGATAAGAATACAAAAGCGTCAGTATCAATAGAGTCCGTTGAAAGTGGTCTGCAAGACAATATCGTTTGTGCGTGTTGTGGTGCAAAGCTAATTGCGAACAAAGGGAAGAAAAGGGCTTGGTATTTCTCTCACTATTTTGACGAAGCGTGCATATTGGCATATGAAACGCAACTACATCTAACAGCAAAAGAATACTTCGCTAAGGTCGGAAAAATACCGCTTCCTCTTGATATTGGTTGGGTGACGCCTGATGCTTGTTCGGAGCTTAATATTTCAGGGGTCCAGGTTGAAGTCTACATGGATGGGCGTAGGCCTGATTTAGTTGTTGAAGTTGGAAGTGAGCAGTATTGGGTTGAAATTGCCAACAAGCATAAATGTGAAGCGGATAAAATTTGGGATTGTCGAACTAACGGTAAGAACGTGATTGAGATTGATGTTTCTGATTGTGGACAATTAGATCAATTTGATTCGTTAGATAAGTGTCTGATTAGACTGCAATCACTTAACCCTTGTAATGATTATCTTGATGTAATTGCTAGTAACACTGCAACCAAACATGAAACAGTTAGAAAGCAGTTTGAAGCATTAAGGCGTTCTCAAAAGCAATTACAAAAAGAAGAAAAACAGCAAGAAAAAGCAGTGAAAACTCTTGAGGAACGCATAGAAGATCAACAGAAGAAGTACGAAGAACGACTAGAAAAAATGAGATTTCGTGAAAGTGCTCAGGATGAAATTTTAGCTGAGCTTGAAAGAGCCATAGGTACACATGAGACTCTTCTTCATGAAGTCAAAATGCGAAAAGAAAATCTTGAAAATGAGATGGATGAGAAAGTCGACTTAAGGCTTGCTGAACTTGATGAGTTGAATGAAGTGGCACTAGCAGTTCTTAAACGTACATTGGGCGAAGAATGGTTGCAGGAGAAGGAGCTACGACGTGAACGATTTGAACAGGAGCTAGCGGATGATTTTCGACGAAGATTCCAGAATGAATTAGATGAAATGGAATCAAGAAAGCAGGCTCATGAGAAGCTCACTAGCGAACTACGAGCATTAGAACATGAAAAGTCATTTTTACGTGATGAGGTGGACGCTCTAGTCGTCAATAAAAAACTGGTGCAAGAGCAGCAAGCTAAGCAAATAGAAGCTCAACTTTGTCCACTTATCGCACAAAGAAATGCGTTGTTTGATGAAGTTACGCGATTAACATCTATGGTTGAGGAAAAGCTGGTTGAGCATGATCTTATTGATACGTACGGAAACAATATTGAGGAGGTTAAAGAGTTTTGTTTAGCACGCACAGACTACCGGCAAACACTCCATCAGCGGGTGCAAGAATTTAAAGCTATTGAACGTCAATGCAATGCGTTACGAGCTGAATATGAAGAAAAATGTGTTCAATTAGATGTGATAATTAAGTTAGCTAATGAGTATGTGGCTGCGTTTAAGAATGGTTTTGATGTGCTGCAGAAAAAGGAGTTGTTAGCGCTCCTTCCTCCAAAGCTAGTATCAAGAATTCAGACTCGTTTAATTATGTTGTCAAGAAACGCTCAAGAAGAGTTAGATGACTATGAGCGGTTAAAATCAAATGTGTAGATGAAACACTCGCATACTTAAATCGGTTCTGATCACCGTGATAGCATTTTAGTAAGGCTTTTCAACTACTCTGCAATCATTATTGTTTATATAGTTGTATTTAATGTGATCCCTGTTAGGATATTATGGTTCTCTTATTCATGTTGATGAGTATCATAGACTTAGCATGTTTTTAGGATGATCTTAATGGAACTCTCCCCAGTATTGGAAAAATTAAAAGCCTTTGTGTATGCCGAACATCGGGCGGGTATGGAGAAGCTTTTAGAAATTTGGGAAAAACCGCTCAAAGATAAATTATACAAAGGTGAAACTCAGCAGATTAATTCTGTTAAGTCCCTTGGTAATGGTCAACTAGAAGTCACTCTTGGTAAGAATGAATCGAAATTTCGTGAAGGAGACATGGTATGCCTCCATTTGGGTGAAGCTCATATCGAACGGGTCATATCACAAGCAACAATTGAGGCTGAAGATGATGGTAAATGGCTACTTCGAGCTAAATTTGATCAAACAAAAATAACGAAATTGCAGAGTGATTGCTTTGCTGATCCTGATGGAATGGACTTAACATCGTTTTACGATAAAGCCTTGGAGGATGTCGCGACCTCGGCTATCGGTCGAAATACGCTATTGCCCCTACTAGCGCATAGTTTAAATACTGATCTTGTTGATGAAGATCGGTTTGATGATGCGGCAGATTACGCGCAAGAGTGTGGTTTAAATGACAAACAATGTGAAGCGGCGGCCTATGGGGTGGCATCACGTTATCTAGCATGTATTCAAGGGCCCCCAGGCACCGGGAAAACCAAGGTTATCAGTTTAATCGCCAAATTACTTGTAGAAGCGGGTGAGCGCGTTTTGCTCACCTCTCATACTCACATGGCAATTAATAATGCTCTTAATAAAATAGTGGATGAAAACGTACCTGTTATTAAGGTATGCGCCCATGGTGGGAATAAAGGTCTAAATTCAAAAGTAAAATCTTACGAGTCAGGTGATAAATGGCAAGAGATACCTGAAGGTGGGTACGTTATTGGTGCAACGCCATTTGCTACGTGTACTGAGCGCCTAGAGAGATTTGAATTCGATACTGTCATTTTTGATGAAGCAAGCCAAATAACATTACCGCTTGCCTTAATGGCGATGCGCAAAGGAAAACGATATGTGTTTGTTGGTGATCACAAGCAATTACCGCCAGTTATTTTGTCTCAATCTGTTTTAGCTGAAGGGTCTGCCTTTTCTGAATTTATTGCTGCTAATAATGAATTTTCCATTATGTTGGATTTCACTTACCGAATGTCACCAGCACTTACCGACTGGCCAAGTAAAACGTATTACAAAGGTGATCTTGTTTCTAAACGCTCGGCAGACAAATCAACGTTTAGACTTCCCAACGTTCCACTCAAATACAGCCAAATTCTTTCGAGTGAAGAGCCTTTTGTCTTTATTCGCACGCCGGGTATCAACAAACGAAGCTCAAATAGAGACGAAGCAGAGTTAGTTGCAGATATTGCTTATAGCGCGGTTGAATCAGGATTAGATGCAGAAGAAATTGGCATTGTGACGCCGTACCGTGCCCATGCTAAAGCGATAAAAAGTTGTTTGTCTGACAAGCTCGGAATTTTTTCATCGAAGTCGATTGTTACTGATACGGTTGAAAGGATGCAGGGGCAAGAAAGAGAGATGATTATCATCTCAATGTGCTCATCAGACCCCCAATATATTACAGCGATCGCTGATTTCTTTTTTCAGTCCGAACGTCTCAATGTTGCCATTACTCGCCCACAAACCAAGTTGATTCTCATTGGTCCCGAAATATCAGAATCATTTGCCTTGGGTATTGAGGAAGAGAGAGCTCGAAAGAGTGCTCTGGAGTATCGCTCTTTAATAAAACACAGCTGTAGAGTGGAGGTTTAGTCATGGCACATATAGAGACAATTACAGGTCTTGATCGCAAGGTAAGACGCCATTTCAAAAAAGTATTTGCTCAATTGGGCGATGATTTTTTTATTCGTGAGCCTCTAGACGATGCTTTAAAAGTGGCGCCCTGTATTGTTGAAGGGCCTTGTAATAGCTGGCTCTTTATCGGGTCGCATTCGCAGGCGCCAAGCCTAGTAGATGTTCAAATATTGCGTCGATTCAATGAGTTGCTGGTTGAGCGAGATTGTGCTCCAGTCCAATATCTCGCTGTGGTAGAAAATTTAGATTCGAACCACTCTCATTTGCCTGATTATGTTCAAGTTATTAGCCAAGCTGATTTTTATGCTAGTGGTGAACAAATCATCATCGACAAGCTGGTAGAGCTTTCAGCTGAGCATTTTGCCAGCATAAAAAAGAAGCTATTCCCAGAGTCTGTTATCCCGACACAGTGCAGTACGCGTAAGCAGCATTTAGTGAGTGATAACTCAGCAAGGTTATTGCCTTTTTTCCTTGATTATGACCAAGAATTAGCGACTCGGTTAGATATTATGGAGTCGGTAGATCAGGATGAAGAGCAGCAGGATGAGTTCTCGGTTCGTTTGATTAATGGTGTTGCCGGAAGTGGTAAAACGCTCATTCTAATTAATCGAGCAATCCTCTATTGCAAAAAATATCCTGAAAAAAAGGTGCGGCTGATTATCCATAATAACCCGGTGGTTGAAGATATTAAGCTGAAGTTTAAAACATGGTTAGGCGGAGAGCCTGCCAACCTTGAAATACAGACATTTCACTCCTTCGCGTGGCAGCAATACAGAGCAAAATTTAGATATGTAAGCGCCTTGTTCAAAGAGCAAGATGTTGAAGCCGCAAAGAAGAAAATTCTCAGTGATGCCAATACTTGCTATACAGAATTGTCGCTGAAAGACAGTCAAATTTGGGATGAACTTGAGTATATCAATGACTACCTGATCAAAGATAAGGATGAGTATCTAGAATATGACCGACAAGGTAGAGGATTCGCATTGCAGAAAAGCCAAAGGGAACATGTTTGGCAATTGTACGAAATTCTAGTGGAAAAGCTCTCAGATCCTAAGGGTTATCTTCCCCATATTTATATTAAAGAACTCGCATTATCTACTAAAGCGTTGCCGAGTTTCGATCATTTCATGATTGATGAAGCGCAGTTTTTTTCGCCATCTTGGCTTGAGGTTATTAAAAGATCGCTTGTGCCCGGAGGAAGCATTTTCATGTGTGCCGATCCCAATCAAGGCTTTCTAAAACGACGATTAAGTTGGAAAAGCGTCGGGTTGAATGTTCGTGGTAGAACTAAACGTTTGAACCATTCATACCGAACGACCTATGAAATTATGACCGCAGCAAATGCACTTTTGGAAGAGTTGGACGTTAGCCCTGAAGACTACGTTAAGCCCGATTTTGACCAAATGGCGCGGGGAAGTAAGCCCCATATTATCTATTCAAGAAGCCCGCAAGATGAGAATGCTCGCTTCTTAAATGAGATTGAAGCTTTAGTGAAGTCACAAGAAGTACCACTGCATCAAATTATGGTGGTTTGCAGCCGTCACTATAACCCGTGGAGTTTGAAAAAAGAGATTGAAAGTAGAACAGGCTATAACACCGTTGTGAATTACAACGATAAAAAAGATCTCGAAACCGCCGTGGGCAGCAGAATCAAAATCATGACGGTGAATAGTTGTACGGGCATGGAAGCTTCAACAACATTCGTGTTGGGAGCTGGGCATATCATTAATCAGGCTAAGCATATTGATTTCAGCGAATCAGAGCGCGAGGAAGCGCTGCAAGAATCGTTGCGTAAGCTCTATGTTGCCATGACGAGGGCGGGCCAAAAGCTGGTGGTATTCAGTACCGAAGTATTTCCGGATTCAGTGATACCCCACGTGGAATGCACTGGCGAGCTCTCAATGGCATAAATTAATTGGCAAAAGTGATTCGCTATCAAATGCAAAACCATGCATTTGCGATACAATACTGCGCATTAAATCTTGCCCTTATGTTGACTCATTATCAGCGGCATAAGGGCAAGTCCAATCTCAGAATAAGTAGTATCAAAAATGGCTAAAGCACCCGCTAACAAAAAAGCGACTAAAGGTTTTGAAGAAACCCTTTGGGATACCGCCAACCAACTGCGTGGCAGCGTTGAATCCTCCGAATACAAACACGTTGTGTTGAGCCTTGTTTTCCTGAAGTTTATCAGCGATAAGTTTGAAAAACGTCGTAAAAAAATGCTGGATGATGGGCAAGAAGCCTTCGTTGAGATGAAGGAGTTCTACCAGCAAGACAACATCTTCTATCTAGCAGAAGAGGCGCGTTGGTCGTTTGTTAAGGTGCGCGCTAAGCAAGATGACATCGCTGTTATCATTGATACGGCGCTGTCTACCATCGAAAAGAACAACCCAAGCCTTGCAGGCGCACTGCCAGATAACTACTTCTCACGCATGAATCTTGAAGTGAAAAAGCTCGCGTCACTGATTGATACTATTGAGAACATCGACACGCTAGCCAATCAATGCGACATGAGCGAGGAAGATCTCGTTGGTCGTGTTTACGAATACTTCTTAGGTAAGTTTGCCGCAAACGAAGGTAAAGGCGGTGGTGAATTCTATACGCCGAAGTCGTTGGTTACGTTATTGGCAGAAATGCTTGAGCCTTACCAAGGTAAAATCTATGACCCAGCTTGTGGCTCGGGCGGTATGTTCGTTCAGTCCTTGAAGTTCATCAAACAACATGAAGGTCGCACCAAAGACATCGCGATTTATGGGCAAGAGCTTACAGCAACGACGTACAAACTGGCGAAGATGAACTTAGCCATTCGTGGTTTAGCGGGTAATTTGGGTGAGCGCCCAGCCGATACGTTTTTTGCTGATCAACACAAAGATCTTAAAGCCGATTTCATCATGGCAAACCCGCCCTTTAACCTCAAAGATTGGCGCAGTGATGCAGAGCTAACCGATGATCCTCGTTTCTCGGGCTACCGCACGCCACCAACGGGTAATGCCAACTACGGTTGGATTTTACACATGCTCTCTAAGCTAAGCGAAACTGGTACCGCAGGTTTTGTCTTAGCTAACGGTTCGATGAGTTCAAATACCTCGGGTGAGGGTGAGATCCGCCAGCAGCTTATTGAGAACGATCGCGTAGAGTGCATGATTGCTCTGCCGGGGCAATTGTTCTACACCACGCAAATTCCGGTCTGTGTTTGGTTTATCACCAAAGATAAAACCGAAAACACGGTAAAAGGCTACCGCAACCGCGAAAAAGAAACCCTCTTCATTGATGCGCGTGCTATGGGCACCATGATTAGCCGCACCAATAAAGAGCTGACTAAAGCCGATATCGCACAAATTGCCGATACCTACCATGCATGGCGCAGTGATGAAGCGGAACTTAAAGCCCGCGTTGCGCGTGGTGAGTGCAAGGTTGAACAATATCAAGATCAAGCAGGTTTTAGTAAATCAGCCACTATTGACGACATTAAAGCGCACGACTACGTATTAACACCGGGGCGTTATGTTGGCGCCGCTGACGTAGAAGATGACGGCATTCCGTTTGAAATCAAGATGCGTGAACTTTCGCAAACCTTATATAACCAAATGAACCAAGCACAAGCGTTAGATAAAGTGATTCGCCACAATTTGGAGGCGTTGGGTTATGGGGAGTAACTTTTTCTCAACCACAATTGGAGAGCAGGTTACTCTTCAAAGAGGGTTCGATATAACCAAGAAGGAGCAACAGGAAGGGAATGTCCCAGTAGTTTCTTCAGGAGGAATATCAAGTTATCACAATGTATCAAAAGTTGCAGCGCCGGGAGTAGTGCTCGGTCGAAAGGGAACTTTAGGAACTGTCTATTTTATGGATGAGGACTTTTGGCCTCATGATACATCACTTTGGGTCAAAGATTTCAAAGGGAATAATCCACATTACGTGTACTATTTTTTTAAAGGAATGTCTGCGGAATTGAAAAAAATGGATGTAGGCGCTGCCAATCCTGCACTTAACCGCAATCATGTTCATCTGTTAAAAACTGAGTGGCCTTGCAGAGAGATTCAAGACAAAATAGTCTCTATTGGAGCGGCATTAGATAAAAAAATCACCCTCAACAACCAAACTAACCAAACTTTAGAAGCTATGGCGCAAGCGATCTTTAAATCTTGGTTTGTCGATTTTGATCCAGTCAAAGCCAAAATGAATGGCGAGCAACCAGCCGGAATGGATGCGGTAACTGCCTCGCTTTTCCCAGAAAAGCTCGTTGAGTCTGAGTTGGGTTTGATTCCTGATGGATGGGAAGTATTGCCATCCGAAAAGGTTGCGACTGTTGCTATAGGTAAAACGCCGCCACGCAAAGAACCTCAATGGTTTTCAGAAGACAGTAAAGATGTTACTTGGATTTCCATCAGAGATATGGGCAATTCAGGGACGTTTGCGCTTTATTCTTCGGAGTATCTAACGCAAGAAGCTGTCGATAAGTTTAATGTTAAGGTTATCCCAGACAACACTTTGATTCTTAGCTTTAAATTGACTGTCGGTCGTGTAGCTATTACTCATGGTGAAATGACGACCAATGAAGCTATTGCTCATTACAAATTGAGTGATAACGCTCGGGTTTCAACGAATTATTTATATTCTTACATGAAGCAGTTTAACTTCGAGTCATTGGGTAGCACGTCATCAATAGCAAAAGCTGTTAACTCTAAGATTATCAAAGCTCTTCCTGTGATAGTGCCATCGAAAGAGATCCTAGGTAGTTACGATAGTCTAGTTAAACCTTTATTCGACAAAATAAAGTCGAATCAAATGGAAAACAAGAACCTAGAAGATCTTCGTGACACGCTTCTTCCTAAATTGCTTTCGGGCGAAATCGAGTTAAGCAACTTGCAAGTTGAACAAGCAAAAGTGCTGGTGGAATAACACAGTTAGTCGATCTATCGAAATTTTGTCCCTCTGAGCCAACAAACAACAGGTTATAAGAGGGACAACCCCATTTCTGTTGTGCTAGGAACGGATACCTTATATGAGCTTAACGTTTACAGAAGCTAAATTAGAACAAGCCATTATTGAATTGCTCGGTGAGCAAGGTTACCCCCATTTTATTGGTAGTGACCTTGGCGCCAGAGGCGAAGGGAAAGACGATAAAACGCAAGTGTTGATCTTAGATGATCTGCGCGCTTTCTTGGCTCAGCAATATCAGGCGGATGACATCACAGACAATGAGATTGACACCATCATACGGATGTTGACGAGTTTGCCTGCCAGCGATTTGTATCACAGCAATAAAACCTTTTGCCAATGGCTCACTAATGGCTTCTTACTGAAACGGGAAGATCGCTCAAAGAAAGATCTCTATATCGAGCTAATAGACACCAAACATTTGGCGCAAGCGCTAAGGTTGATGTTTATCCCTTTGCTGGAAGATAAAACCCAACCAAAAGAAGCGAAAGTAGCGGAAGAAAACATCCGCTATCTAGAGCCAGTCGATAGCAACATCTATAAAATCGTCAACCAGTTAGAGATAGAGGGCGTTACGCCGGAGAACGGAGCACAACTTCGAATCCCGGATGGCATTCTCTATATCAATGGGCTGCCATTGGTGGTGTTTGAATTCAAAAGTGCGGTTCGAGAAGAAGATGCCACCATCTATGATGCATGGAAGCAAATCTGTAAACGGTATCGCCGCGACATTCCAAAACTGTTTGTTTACAACGCCCTTTGTATTATCAGTGATGGGGTGAACAACAAAATGGGCAACCTGTTTGCGCCCTATGAGTTCTTCTACGCTTGGCGCAAAGTCACGGGTAATGAATCGACCGAGAAAGAGGGCATCAACTCTCTCTACACTATGATTGAAGGCTTGTTTAATAAAACACGTCTGCTCGATGTGGTGAAGAACTTTGTCTTCTTTCCTGATACCTCAAAAAAAGAAACCAAAGTCTGTTGCCGTTATCCTCAGTACTATGCGGCGCGCAAGCTATACTACAACATTGACAAAGAGCGTAAGCCATACGGTAGTGGTAAAGGGGGAACCTACTTTGGTGCCACTGGTTGTGGTAAAAGCTTTACCATGCAGTTTCTTGCTCGTCTTTTGATGAAGAGTATCGAGTTTGAAAGTCCAACGATTGTGCTTATTACCGATCGCAACGATCTTGATGACCAACTCTCTAAACAGTTTTGTAATGCCTCTGATTACATTGGCGATGAGATGGTTGTTTCCGTTAAGAGTAGGCAAGAACTAAGAGACAAGCTGCGCGGCATTAAAAGTGGCGGGGTGTTTTTAACCACTATTCATAAGTTTACAGAAGATATCGAACTGCTTTCTGAGCGTAACAACATCATCTGTATTTCCGATGAGGCGCACCGCTCTCAAGTGAACCTCGATAAAAAAGTGATCATGAAGTACGAAAATGGTATCGCCGTTGACGTTCGTGAAACCTATGGCTTTGCCAAGTATCTACATGATTCTCTGCCGAGTGCAACGTATGTGGGTTTTACCGGCACGCCGATTGACGCTACCTTGGATGTGTTTGGTCACTGTGTTGATAGTTACACCATGACAGAAGCGGTGAATGATGGAATCACAGTTCGTATAGTTTATGAAGGGCGTGCTGCAAAAGTCATTTTAGATAACAGTAAGTTAGAAGAGATTGAGAAATACTATCAACAATGTGCTGAAGCTGGGGCAAGTGAGCACCAAATCGAAGAGAGCAAAAAAGCCTCTGCTAATATGAATGCTATATTGGGCGATCCTGACCGGATTGAGGTATTAGCAAAAGATTTTGTTGAGCACTATGAAACGCGAGTAGCTGAAGGTTCGACCATTAAAGGCAAGGCGATGTTTGTTTGCGCTAGCCGAGAGATTGCCTTTGAATTTTATAAAGAGGTAAAAAGTTTTCGTCCAGAATGGTTCGAGGAAAAACTCGCCATTGATGGGGTAGAGCTGACTAAAAAAGATAAAGAAGAGCTCATTCCTCTCGCAATGGTACAGATGGTGATGACGCGCGGCAAGGACGATGACGAAGAACAATATCGTTTGCTGGGCAGCAAAGAGCACCGTAAAGATCTGGATAAACAGTTTAAGAACCCTAAGTCTAATTTCAAAATTGCCATCGTTGTAGATATGTGGCTCACCGGTTTTGATGTACCAGAGCTTGACACCATCTATATTGATAAACCGCTGCAAAAACATAACCTGATCCAAACCATCTCGCGTGTTAACCGTAAGTTTGAGGGTAAGGATAAGGGCTTAGTCGTCGACTACATTGGCATCAAAACACGTATGAACCAAGCGTTAGCGATATATTCCAAAGCGGACGAAAGCAACTTTGAAGATGTACGTTTGTCTGTGATTGAAGTGAAGAATCACCTCGATCTATTGAGGCAGATGTTCCATAAATTCGACAGTACAGGTTATTTCAAAGGCGAGGTTCGCCACCAGCTTGAGTGTTTGAACCAAGCGGCGGAATTTATTCTTCAAACCAAGAAGAGTGAAAACCGCTTTATGGGTTTGGTTAAGCGCTTAAAAGCAGCGTATGACGTTTGTTGTGGTAGTGAGCTGTTATCACAAACCGAACGTGACCATATCCATTTCTATATCGCAGTGCGTTCTATCATCTTTAAACTCACCCGAGGCGATGCGCCAGATACGGCACAAATGAATAAACGTGTTCGTGAGTTAGTGGCAGAAGCATTGCGCGCTGACGGTGTGGAAGAGATTTTTACCATTGGTGAAGATAAAGCCGAAGCGATAGACATCTTTGACGAAGACTACTTGGCACGAATCAATAAGATTAAGCTGCCAAACACCAAAATTCAGCTACTGCAAAAGCTGCTAGATAAAGCCATCAGTGATTTTAAAAAGGTGAACCAACTGCAAGGGGTTAACTTCTCTAAACGTTTTCAAGCGCTGGTGGAGCAATATAACGAGCGCCGTGAGAACGATGTCTTGAACGGTGAAGAATTCGATTCCTTTTCACAAGAGATGACCGATATCATTTTTGACATTGTTAAGGAAATGGGTTCGTTTGAGGCATTAGGTATTGACGTAGAAGAGAAGGCGTTTCTCGATATCTTGTCGCACATGCGCAAGAAATACGACTTCGCCTACGATGATGACAAGATGCTCGATCTAGCGAAAGAGATGAAAGTGATCGTCGATGACGTTGCCCAATACCCAGACTGGGCAGGGCGTGGTGATATTAAAGCCAAGCTAAAAGTAGATTTGATTCTGCTTCTACACAAGTACGGCTTCCCACCAGTCGCCAATGATGATGTTTACAAAGGCGTGCTAGAGCAGGCCGAGAACTATAAGAAGAATGGTTAGTAGGGGTCATGGTTATGGAAGATACGAAATTGACAATTGATGAAGCTATCTCTCTGATTGAAAAGGATGGATATCGCGATAGTGACTTTAATCACTTCGTCGAGATAAAAGGGAAGCAGTATCCATGTAAGGCCCTCTATCGCACAATTTTAAATGACCAAAATGCTCGTTTCCATACGGATGCAGCCCAGCGATATTTTAGAAATAAAGGGTACAAGCTGGTTAATAAAGATCCTATAAACTCGCTTCCTGTAATTTGGAAAGTCTCACATGGCTATAATGAAATCTCTGAAGAGGCTTCACTTTGGTTAGATCAAAATAGTTATATTACCGTTCATCGTGACACGGCAAAAAGTCAGGGAACAAGGTTCATCAAGGAGGTTCAAATTGGTGATATTGTCAGTTTATCTCGAAGTGGTTACTTGAAGGCTCTTGTTCGAGTTAAAAGCGATGTCGTTTCTGATGATTCTTCACCATTAGGTGAGGAATGGTCACTGCGTAGGTACGAGTTAGTTAAAATGTTGCCTGAACTAAAAAAGTACACAGGACTGAATAAAGGTTGGGCACCAAGTTACAACAACACCCTAGGAAAGGTTTATACACAAAAGCAAGATGTGGCCCTGTTTACAAAAAACATATTGGAGCCGTACTACTCGATGAGTTTGAATGATCTGCTTGGAAAGGACGATTCTGATGGAGAGATTCGAGTGATAGGTAATATCAACAATCAAAGTATTAATTCACCACTGAACCAAATCCTCTACGGGCCACCAGGAACAGGCAAGACTTATCATACTATCGAAGCGGCGGTAAAAGCTGCTGAACCAGAAGGGTATGCAAAGCTTGGTATTGATTCAACGCTGGGAGCGACGGAAGAGCAGCGCAAGCAACTGACTACAATCTACAAAGCACTCAGTGATTCGGGGCGCATTCGTTTTGTAACCTTCCATCAAAGTTATGGGTATGAAGAGTTTGTTGAGGGGTTAAGTGCGAAAACAGAAAATGAACAAATTTCCTACTATGAAAAAGACGGTGTTTTTAAAAAAATTGTAGTTGATGCTAAAAAATACATAGAAACAAAGACTACCGAAGAAAAGCAGGATTTCGATACTTTGTGGAATCGTTTTATGGATAACCTCTCTCTGGCTGAGAGTGGTGTAAAAGTCGATACGATTCGCACCTTCTTTATGGTTACGGATGTTGATAATAACACCATTCGCTTTGAAAAAGATAAGGGTGACTCAACACACTCTATGAGCATTAAAACGTTGAAAGCAGTCTTTAACGATGAACGTGAAATTAAAGGCGGTTTGAATCCATATTATTCGGCATTGATAAAGCATTTAAAGTCACTGGCTCAAGCATGCAATGAAGTGAAAACAAATCGCCAAAACTATGTATTGGTGATTGATGAGATCAACCGTGGCAATATTTCAAAAATATTTGGTGAGTTGATTACGTTGATTGAACCGTCTAAGCGCAAAGGGGCGAATGAAGAAATAGAATTGATTCTGCCTTGTTCTGGGGATAGCTTCTCGATACCTGATAACCTTTACATCATCGGTACTATGAATACTGCTGACCGTTCGTTGGCGATGATGGACACCGCACTGCGTCGTCGTTTTGATTTTAAAGAGATGATGCCCAATCCAACTTTATTCAATCAGGTAAAAATCGAGTGGCAAGACGTGAGTATCGATCTTGAGCAACTGCTGGCCATGCTTAACCAGCGTATCGAAGCTTTGTATGACCGCGAGCATACGCTTGGCCATGCGTTTTTATTCCCTGCCTATAGCGCTGCGACAGCGGGTGATCATGAAAAGGCGTTCGAACTATTAAAACTTGCATTTAAGAATAAAATCATCCCATTGCTACAAGAGTATTTTCATGATGATTGGAGCAAAATTGCCTTAGTGTTGGGTGATAACCAAAAGCTGAACGCAGAAGGTAAAACAGCCACTGATTATCAGTTTGTTACTCAGCAAACGATTGACCACTTATCGCTATTTGGTGCCCGTTACGAGCCAGATAATTTTGGCGCAGATGAATACCGCTTTAAGCTGGCAGACGAGAATCACTATGTATGGAATTGTGCATTGGCGTATGTGGCAATCTACGAGCCGCAAATACTTAAGCGCTCTGTTGTTGAGAGTGAAGCTGAACCCATGACTATTCCAGCATAACGATGAAAATGCCGAAACAGATTGCGCTGTTTGAATTTGCACACCTTGTGAGCCAAGAGAGTGAGGTTAGCCGCATTCCCTATTGGGTAGAGGTAATTTCACCCTTGGCGTTTTCTTACCTAAAAGCGATGGCGCTGAGTGATGACAAGCCAAATCGCTTGTTTCGGTTATGCCGTAAGAATGGCGCCGAAGCGCTACAAGTGCAAAACTACGCAGGGGTGATTGCTACACCGGATGGTACACAAGTTGAGATACTGCCCAAATTAGTGAAAGTTTTAAACTGCGAAGAAGAAAGTGTGCAAGGGTCACCTGATCGTCAGCGCAGTGAGCAAGCAAGGCATTCGCTTTTGGTTATGCTGCGCGCTCTAAAAGGCTTCTCGCATATTCAAACTTCCAGTGCTGATATTCGCCAGCAAAAAATGCCTTTACTTGAGGTATTTATCAGCCAGTTTTTGGCTTCGGTGAATGTATTGGTGAAAAAAGGTCTGCGTAGTGATTATCTGTGCCAAGAAGATAACCTTCAGTTTCTCAAAGGTAAGCTAAATACTACTCAGCAAATGCGTAAAAACATCATCAATAAACATAAGTTCTATTGTGAATATGATGAGTTTTTATTAGATAGGCCAGCTAACCGTTTATTACATTCCGCTTTAAATAAACTGCGTTCAATTAGCCGCAACGCGGGTAATCAAAAACAGTTGCAAGAGCTTTGCTTTGTGTTGGATGAAGTGCCGTTAAGCACTAACTATAAAAGCGATTTTACGCAATTGCGTTTAGACAGAGGAATGAGCCACTATCAAACGCCTCTGGCTTGGGCAAAGCTGATTTTAGAGGGTTTCTCTCCGCAAACGATGCGCGGCGATCATCGCGCTATATCACTACTATTCCCGATGGAAAAGGTGTTTGAGGATTATGTTGCGAAGGTATTAGCTAAGCAGCTTAAACCTGAATTAAGCCTTAAGACACAAGCTCAGAGTAAACATCTGGTCACACATAATGATTCAGCGTGGTTTAAATTAAAACCGGATTTGCTTATTGAGAAAGCGGGTGAGGTGATTTCAGTATTAGATACTAAGTGGAAGCTAATTGATCCAACCAAAGCCAACGGTACGGATAAATACGGGCTTTCGCAAAGTGATTTTTATCAGATGTTCGCTTACGGCAATCATTATTTTGATCAAGCCGTTACGAAGAGGTATATGTTTTTAATTTACCCCGCTCACGCAGGGTTTAAACAAGCAATTGAGCATAGTTTTGACTTTTCCACGCAAGCCGGGAATCCGCTGACATTGTGGGTGGTTCCGTTTGTTATTGGGGAGGGAGAGGGCTGTGGTGTTCAGTGGCCTAAGCTGATAAATCCACAATGGGATCGGACGGAGTAAATTGGGAAGCTGTTGCCTAAAATAAGAGTTGTGAACCAATTAGAGTGCTTATTTTAAACTACGCACGATATTTATAAGTTTAGAGCGGGCATTTTGGGTGCTAAATTAGCATTTTGTTGCATAATGTAGTCTAAATCATTGTTCAGTTCTGAATTTTCCAATACTCTTGACCATAACTTATTCAAAGATATCAATGGTAGCTAAGACGCTAAATTTGATTGTTGATAATAAAAAAGCGAGTTTCTATTTTTAGTAACTCGCTTTTTAATACCGATTTATTGGATGTATTCAAATGAAAGATAGCCTGAACCTCTCTAGTTTATGGCCAGACCTTAGTAGCCTAAATGTATTTCCTCCTCAAACACCTGAGCAATTGAGTGCTTTGTTTGTGGTTATTTTATGGGGTGTAGCACTATTTTTCTTAATTTGGTCAGTTGCCGCATTTTTTCGCGCAAGACAACGAGTAGTTTGGCTTAACAAATCTTTGGATGATGCGGAGAAGTCGACTCTGTCAGATGTTCGAAACGATTTAATATCTAGAGCTGAACAAAAAAAAGATTCAGTAGGGCACTTATGGCTCGAGTTTGATGAAACACTGCTCGAAGTAAAAGGTGCTGATGATGTTGTTCGATTGCATAACACATTTGATGCTGACTACTTCTTTAACAGTTCTAGTTTAGCTGGTGGTAGCACTGAAAACCGAATGATTGCGGCAGTTCCTGGTTTTTTAACGGCTCTGGGTGTTATTGGTACCTTTGTCGGTTTACAGCTAGGACTTTCAGATCTAAATATTGCGGGTAACGTTGATGTCAATGAGATGAAAAACGGTGTTGCTGGAGTTATAAATGGTGCAAAAATCGCATTTATGACATCGGTTTGGGGCGTCTTACTCAGTGTTGCATTCAACTTCATTGAGAAAATTCTTGAGCAAGTAATTAGAAAGCAAATTAAGTCTTTGCAAAACCGTATTGACAGGATGTTCCCTCGATTAAGTGCGGAATATCAACTGCAATCTATTGCAAATGACAGTCAGCAATCTCGAGAAAGCCTGCAAGGACTTGCTGAGAAAATTGGCGAGAAAATGCAGGAGTCATTAGTTCAAGCAACACAGGGTATTCAACAAGGCCTTGAGAGTAGTTTGGAAAAAATCATGGCCCCGGCTATCAATAAACTTGTTGATGAAACGTCAGACGGCAACCAAAAAGCGCTTGAAAGCGTTCTTCAATCGTTCATGGACGGTTTTGGCCAACAAGGTGAACAGCAACGTGTCGCGATGGACTCCGCGTCTCAAAATGTAAATAAGACGCTAGAATCAATGAGTACTTCGATGGCTGCTTTCGTCAATAAATTGGAAGTTCAGCAAAACGCATCGTCAGAGAGAGAGAAAGAACTGATCTCAACTATTTCAGTTCAAGTTTCTGAGCTAGTTACTCAGGGTAATGAGCAGAAGCGTATTCTAACCGAGTTCGTGGAAAAACAAGTCTCCGAGTTAGGTGAACAGCTTACTAAAAGAGAATCAGCTGCTTCTGAGCGTGAAAAGAAATTGGCTTCCTCAATGGAAAGCACGATTAAAGATTTAGTAGAAAATGTTTCAGCACAAAGCCAAGTGTTGACCGATTTTGTTCAGAATCAAGTTGGACAACTTACCCAAACGTTCTCTGAACGTGATGGGATGGCAAGTCAGATGGAAAAAGAGCGTAATGATATATTTGTAAATCAAACGCAGGCGATGAAAGCCGGAACGGATGAGCTTCTAGCTCAAGTGAAAGCCGCGACTGAATCGCAACAAACCTCATCTAATAATATTATTGAGCAAGGTAAACAATTACAAAACAGCATTGATTCATCTGTTTCGGCATCCGCTCGAGCTACGGAGAGTATGCAGCTGTCTGCGAATGAGTTACGAGCTGCGGCTGATAGTATGAATGTGTTCGGTTCAAACATTAAAGAGGCGGGCAACAAACTATCTGGTGCTGTTACCGAAGCGGTCAATAGTACGAAAGACCTCGCGGAGCAAAACCAGCTAGGAGTAGTTAAAATTCAATCTCTGAGAGGGCAGTTGCTGGAGGATACAAACAAGTTTAGTGCGATTGCAGATCAGATAAATAATATGCTGAATAGTGCCGAACAGTCGTTTAGCACGCTTCGCATAAACCAGAATGAGTTCCTTACGGAACAAAAAGGTAACCTTAACGAACTCACTTCAGAAATGAAGCGCAATGTAAAAGAGTTAACGGAGCAAATGGCTCAACTGCTCGAAGAATATGCAGAACAGGCCAACGGACAAACCGCCGAGCACCTCAAAGTTTGGGCGAACAGTAGTACACAGTATGCAGAAAGCATGAATACAGCTGTTCGAGCTATTTCTAGTGTTGTCGATGAAATTCAAGATAAAGTGAGCCAACATGCGTAGAGGTATTCGTTCGCATCCCCAAAACTCAGTAGATGAAGAAAATCCCTACTGGGTTTCATTTTCTGATCTAATGTCTGCTTTGCTCGTTATTTTTATACTTGCAGCTGTTGCTCTGATAATTGAATTAACTCAAAAAACCAATGATGTCGAAGCTGGTATCGAAGAGCTTAAGCAAGCTGAGTTAGCAAGAAAGAATATAATTTATGATGTTCGAGACGAATTGGCTAAAAGAAACGTCATTGTTGAAATTGCTGATAATGATACGGTAATTCGGATCCCCGAGAGTACACTGACTTTTGCATCAGGTAAATCATCAATTCCGAACGATGCAACCATACAGCAAGCAGTTAAGGACATAGGTGTTGTTCTTCATTCTGCAATTCAGAAGAAAGAGCGATTTCAATATCTCGATACCGTATTTATTGAAGGTCATACTGATAGCGATGGTATCCATTACAGAGGAAAAGGGAACTGGGGCTTATCAACTGATCGAGCAATATCTGTCTGGAATGTCTGGCAAAATGAACTCAGTTTAACGCCTAAACTCGGTGATTTAGAAAACGCATATCATGCAAAGCTATTTTCGGTTAGTGGTTATGCGGCTACAAGACGAGCCAATCTACAAGAGTCGAATCAGCAAGAAAAGAGTCAGAATAGGCGTATTGATATTCGATTTACAGTGAAGAAGCCATCTATTGCTGAGCTCGAGAGGATTGTTGGACAGTGAGTTTAAACATAAAAAAGCTCAAGGTTAGTTTGCCAGCTAATCCTTTTGGTCAAGCAATCAAGGACTTTGCACATCTATCGAATCAGCTAGAGGTGCTTTCTAAGAGTGCCGGTATTGAAAACAATAAGTTCCGAACTGCATATGGAGAAGTATGTAATGCGCTTGCCTCTAAGAAAAGAGTTGAGGACGTTATAGATAGCTCTGTACACGTTCGCGCCTTAGCTCTCTCGCTACATACGGATGCCAAGAAAAATGTCAGCTTTACGCGCCGATTACTTAATAAGATTACAGAAATTGTAAAAAAACCAAGCTCTTTAGTCATAGAGTCGTTTTATCAGCATTTCTTATCAGAGTATGACCGACTGGCAGACTTGGAAGCTACAGCAGACTGGTTGTTGGAGGCTAAAAGGCTGCGAGGCAATGATGAGCAGTTTGATGAAAATATATTGTCAACCAATGGCCCCAAGTGGCTTGCGGAAAGGGCTATTCAAAATAATGTCGATTTTGATCATTTAATTGCGGATATGAAGCTGGAACGTTATGCAAATGGCAGATATTTAACGGCGGCTAAAGGCATCTACTATATTGAACAGTTAAACACCATACCATTAGGCCAAGATCATCCTCTCCTAGAGGAGGTTCAAAAAACGGCGGTTTTTGATTCTCGATATGACTCTGAAAGTTTGTTAGGGCATCAAATTCTTAGAATTTTGATTGGCCGATCGATAGGTGCTCACATCAGTGAGCCTTGGATGAATGTGATCTTAGCGATTGGCGGTGACCCACGAGTACCAAGTTCAAATCCAAGATACATTAAGTGGTGGAAGGGTTTAGAACCAAATCTGATTCAAGCTGTTCGCGGATGGTTATCAAAACTAGATTTGAAGTTGTTTTTGGAAGCGTTGGAAGATTATTCATACTCTTCAGCTAATTACGAGCTACAGAGAATGTACCCATCTAGGAAAAGTTTCTTAGAGGGGATGTTTGATGCAGGGGTTATTTCAAATACTCGGCTTTATTTGAGTCAGGATGCAGCAAGGTATTTGAAGAGAAACTATGACCCTAAGCACTTACCCAATTTCTCGACTGTTAAAGATGGTGATAAATCCATAATTTATGTGCAAATGAATGGTGCGCACATGGTAGAGGGAAGCCACAGTTGTTACTTGTGGCTGTACAAGCATTTAGATTCGTCAGTATGCGTATTTAATTATGACATTGTTAGGCCTACGTATTCTCAGCTAACCAGCGGGATCAATAATCAGATGACACGATTATCGTCGGGAGCCGTGGCAAAAATAACGCATTCTCCAATTGGCTATTCATGGCAACGAAAAGCACTTACAGCACTTAGAGGGCTAGGTATTAAATTGACGCCCAAAGATGTGCTTTCAAATGAAGATTATATTGATTTTAAACAACGTTATGGGGTGCGAGAATGGAGTTAACCTCTTTAATCAGCAAGTTCTTTTCTGGTTTAGATAAGTCCTCTCAATTTGAGTTAGTCTGTGATGATAGCCTTGATTTTACTACTTCCAAGAAGAACCTAGAGAAAATTAAAACTGGTAAAGCTGATGAGTGGATAACGGCGCAGTATGTTGCACTTAAAATGCTTGAAGAGCAGGGGGATGTAAGCTCATTTCCAGATGGCTTTATTATGCCTGCCGATACAGCTGTCAGGCTCGATTCTGAGTTGAGGGATTTGTTTAGTTTGCCTCCGGTTTGGCAGGGAACTATTGATGCTAATATTCAAGGAAAAGCTAGTACACCTACCTTTAAAATTGACCTTTCGGTAACAACCAAACAGGGTCGAACAACGCTTAATTACACTGTGGATGGACCTTTCATTCGGTTTAGTCAAAATCAGCAGTATCTGTTAACGCCCGAGCAGCTTATGGTCTTTAACGCACATAAAGCCCATGGAATGTCTGCTCGGTCTGAATACGATAACTTACTTTACCTACACTCTTTACAAGAGGCTCAAAAGAGTGGTTGTAAGTTGAATCTAAAGCACTTTGAAAAGCTAAGAATTCTGACACCAAATAAAATTACAGTAGAAGCAGAACTGAATTCTCAAGGCGAGCTGATATTGACGCCAAACATGGGGCAAAGTGCGAGCCATGAGTCGATTCAAAAGGTTTTGGGGCAGTTGCAAAGCGACAACGCCGTTACTCTGAAAGTGGGTGATGAAATAGTCTTGTTTTCTGAAGAAAAGCTAATGGCTGTAAAAGAAGTTATTAGCAACAGGGTAATTCCCCAACAGCAAGTTAAAGCGTTCTTGGAAAACCCTACAGCCTATATTGATGCGAGCTTAGTCGATCTTGATTTAGGTTTTTCTATCAGAGTTCATGGTGCGACAGTTTTTAAACACGCTTATTTTGGAGAAACGGACGAGTCAGGCATAGATTGGTTCGGAGCCTCCTCTTCATCTGATGTGATTAATCCAATATCTAAGCTGGCTGATAGAATTCGCGATAAAACAACTCTTGAGGACGTAACTAAGAAGATTGAAGATGCTCAACAAACCGGAGCAACGGTTTTAGATTATGAAGGAAAATCATACGATATCAGTGAGCCTGTAGCTGTCGAGAAAGTTCTAAAAGAAATAGGTCACAAGATATCTAACCCTGATACAGATCTTTCTAGCCACGGAGAGGAAGAAGACGCCGAGACTGAATCAGAAAGCGCAGAAATACATGTTGTCGATATTGATCTAAATGATGAAGAGTTGTCTGAAAATTCTCCTAAAGTTGAACAACTGATTTCTGATATTTCCTGGGATGGTGAGTTAAATTGGGAAAACCACAAGCGGACACCTTTTCCACATCAGGATATTGGTGTTCGTTGGATTTTAGGCGTTGAGCAAAAAACCTTATCAGACTCGAAAATTAGTGGAGCTTTGCTTGCTGATGACATGGGGTTAGGTAAGACTTTTATGGCCCTCTCTGCGATCGAACATATTTATCAACGACAGAAAATTAGTGGTGAAACGAAGAAACCTGCGCTGATAGTCGCTCCTTTGAGTTTATTGGAAAACTGGAAGGATGAGGTAGATAAAACCTTTAAACACTCACCATTCAAAGATGTGGTTATTTTGCAATCAGCCGCTGAGTTAAATGACTATCGCATGGGTGGCGTGGAGATTCGAAGCCAGAGCACATCTGATGATTGTTTAGAACCCAAGTATTCTTTGAAAGTAGGGAAACACTTTGGTCCAGGCCGTTTAGATCTACCAGAGCGATTGGTTATCACTACTTATCAAACCTTGCGCGATTACCAGTTCTCCATGTGTTTGATTGATTGGGGGATTGTGGTTTTCGATGAAGCCCAGAATGTTAAAAACCCAAATGCACTTCAAACTCGTGCAGCGAAGGGTCTAAAAGCTGATTTCAAACTAGTGGCTACGGGGACGCCTGTAGAAAACAGCTTAGCCGATTTTTGGTGTTTAATGGATACAGCTTGCCCAGGCCATCTGGGTAGCTATCAAGAGTTTCGTGCTCGGTATATCTCACCAATTCTTAAAGCTGCCGGTGATGAAGTTGAAGAAATAAGAGCTAGGCTTGGAAGAGAACTTCGCATAGCGGTCGGGGCATTGATGTTGAGACGCGTTAAAGAGGACAACCTTAAAGGGTTACCTATAAAACATATGTATGCTGGCGGAGATTTTGAAAACTGGAAGTACTTAGAAGAACTTAAGTCGATAATGGTTGGCTACCAGAGAGATGTTTACGAAGGGACTATTAGTAATCAACTCGAGAATAAAGAGAGCCACGCACTTACCACTTTGATGAGGCTAAGAGATAGTTCGTTACATCCTAGGTTAAGTGATGGAGGTCGCCTTGATATTCCAAAAAATGCAAAATCAGCTAGGGCTTTATACGGAGAATCAGGAAAACTAGTTTCCTTACTTGAGACTTTAGATCGAGTACGAAGTAAACATGAAAAGTGCATTATTTTTGCGGTTAACAAACGACTGCAAAGCTTCTTAAGCGTGACTTTGGGACAGATCTATAACTTAGGTCCGCTTTCAGTAATTAATGGTGATGCGAAAGCCGTAGCAAAGCGTAAATCTGCCCCAACTCGAAAATCAATGATTTCAGACTTTGAAGCAAAAGAAGGCTTTAATTTAATTGTAATGTCTCCAGTCGCGGCTGGTGTCGGTTTAACTGTGGTCGGTGCGAATCATGTGGTTCATTTAGAGCGGCACTGGAACCCGGCTAAAGAAGCTCAAGCGACGGATAGGGTTTATCGTATCGGGCAAGAAAAAGATGTACATATCTATATCCCGCTTTTACATCATCCCGAATTTGAATCGTTTGACGTAAATCTACATAGGCTACTTACCCAAAAAACGTTGCTGAAGGATGCTGTTGTTACACCAGAAGATGTGGTTCCACAGCCAGCAGGTGTTGGGGGAGTAGTTTCTGGTGATTTGATTGATAAACGTATTACAGCGGCAGAACTTGATAAGTTAAGTTGGCAGCAGTTTGAAGCGTTATGTGTAGAATTGCTGGCAAAGAGTACCGATAGTGAAAGCGCGTGGCTTACGAATAGTGGTGCTGATCATGGTGCTGATGGTGTGTTGTTGAGTAAGGGTGGCAATATTCTAGTACAGGCTAAGTTTACGCAACGACAATATGATGGTTATAAAGGAATTCAGGAGATTCACTCTGCGAAACCTATTTATGAATCAGCAATGAAGACATCTTTTGAACGGTTGATCTTTATGACAAATTCGCCTTCTTTAGCTAAGAGAACTAGTGGAATAGCAGAGACATGTGGGGTCGAAATTCTAGAAAGAACAACGTTGATCTGTTACCTAGAAGAATATGAGGTGACCTTTAAAGAAATCTTGTCTAGGCTGGGTAAAGAGCGGCTGAAAGTGTAGGAAGTTAGGGATTTTTCCTAAGTAATACCCATGGTAATACTTTTTCCATGTCGACATATTTAAATCTTTTAATATTAATGAGTTGACTATCTAGGTGTGCTGTCTTGCTCCCGCCAAATTCAAGTTTAAAGACGTCTCAGGACGTCTTTTTTCTTTGTATCGAGAAAACCCCCAGCTAGGCTGGGGGTTCCGTAAAGCTTACAGCTATAAGTCAGTTATATAACCCCTTTCAATTTGATAAAAACGTCTTGTGGTCTGGCAACTGCAAGAGTCAATTAAGA